>JBCDBX010000154.1:0-1570 GCA_039182865.1 Pseudomonadota bacterium | reverse complement strand
TTAAAAGAACAGGTTTAGTAACTCACTGTTTTGGTGATAGTGTGTTGCTGAGGTTTATTTTTATCATGGGCATAGATAGATTATTTCTATTCGTATACGGATGTAATGTTTAATTAAGCTCTCAATGTATACGCAACAGTTAAGCTAAGATCAGCATGTGCTCATATTTCCTAGCTAACTTATACTAGTATAAAGTTGATAATGAATGAAGATATAAGGTATTGAATATATCAATCCTGCGATGAACATTATGCCTAGAGCCTTGATGCTCTTTATCATGCCTGAATAGATACCAAAGAATCTTATGAAGTAAGTAGGTATACCTATAGGTGGAATGATGGCGGATATTACACGGTAGACTCCTGCTGATGATCTTAAATTTTCTTTTGCATGTGCATCGACCCATATGAATATAAGTAAAATTATTATCAATATGTGAGTCACTAAGCTTATTTCCAGATATGTATAATTTTCAAGATAATACGCTTCTGCTATCCCAGCCAAGAAGAACGATGATATAAACAAAACTAAGATTAGGTTAGATCGTTTCATTCTCATCTTTTTTGATTATTATTAATATCTGATTGTACTCTCCATGCGTATAAGTGGTAACTGCTAATTAAATAATCATTCACAAATAAAAACGGCCTCATTTAGAGGCCGCTCATAAGATTAATGAAATTAAATGTTAAGCAGTAGTTTTATCTGCTTTGCGACATTTCCATATCAAACCCAATATACCTGACATGAATAGCCAAGCTGCAGCAGGGATTGGTACTGGAGATCCATCTGCGGTCACCAATGCCATGCCCGCATCTACACCGGCGAAATCAGGATTTTGAAGTACACCTGCTAGTTCTGGTGAAACTAAAATGTCAGCACCAATGACAAGAGAGTTCTCAAATGTTTCGATAATCGGATTTGCAATATCAAATAGTATTGCAGCCAATCCAACAGTGCTTTCAACAACAAAGCCTGATGTGCCATCGGGGCGACCATCAGCAGCACGGATAGTGAAGTTACCGACTTCGATAGTATTATCGTTGAAAAACACACTTCCAGTATGTTCTATGGAGCCGCTGAAAGGGGCAAAAGATAATGAGTCATATGTGAAAGTAGTACTGAGTCCACTCATTGCAGTCCGAGAGTTGATACCAAATGCAACAGAATTAGGACCAAGGTTGCCGGATAAGGCATCAGTAACATCACTGATTTCAAGTCCAAGTGTTGCGAGAGCACCGTTGCCAAATAAAACGCTAGTTTTACTGTCTTCACCACTCACAACTTGGGTAATGACTGCGTGTCCAGTAACTGGTGTAGCGATCATCAGCATGATTAAAAAACCAAGAATCTTATTGCGAATACTGAATGAACTGTTGGGGTGGTTATTATTTAGTTTGTTATGGTTCATAGTTGTCTCCCACTTAATTATATGACCGTTCTTACCTATTCAAGATACATCACCAGCATACGAGAGGACACCTCAACAAACTTTGAACAAATTTAGATGTATATGACAGGTGAGTGATGAAACAAATTGGTGCGCTTAAGTTAAAGGCGCTGAAATTAC
>JBCDBX010000153.1:0-1631 GCA_039182865.1 Pseudomonadota bacterium | reverse complement strand
GCATGTCCAACCTTACTAGACTGTAATGTGACACGTGCAAGCTTGCCATCGACAGTATCAAGAAAAGTCATGAGCCATGCTGCTATCAAACCAAGCACAAATTCACCAAAATAAAAGCTTATACCTGCGATAATTGTTAACACCCAGCCAAACCCTGTTACTAAATTAGGCTTTATTTTGTTTGCTGCACAAATCCTTACAACACCTCTCGCGGGCAATGGCCATAACCACTTGGTGACTAAATCAGTAATCCCCTTATAGGATTTATCATATAAGTAATTTTCAAGACGGACCTTACTCTCTTTAGTTATCTTCACCGCATGAGATAAATCATATTTGAGCAAACGAGGATCAAACGTCCCGGTTAATTTCTCAGCAGTAAATTCTTGAACAGAGAATTTTGTTTGACTATTTGAATAATCCTGCAGCCAAGGCCTTATTGCCTCAACCTTAGATCTTTCCGCCCATATTCCAATCGCTTCCTTATTACAAGAACTTAGCAATACTGCCTGATCGAGGCCAACTAACTTTGAGATTACATTTACTTCATATAAGTATCTTGAGTCCAACAACAAAATTTTTTGACTTGCTGGAATCTTTGCAAGATCTCGTACATATTCAAAATCACCTACTTTAGCGAGCACGTTGGCAATACGATCTTTTTGAGAAACCTCCCAAAGCTCAACGTCACAAGTATTAATAATTTGGTAAAACATAAGTTATAGTATGGGACTCATTCAATGAATTACCTTTTGAATTCACTAAAATAAAAAAATGACTGATGCCTCAATAGCAAAGAACAATAAAATCGATGAACATGCTAATCAGTCTTTTCGCTTTGTGCAACTTTCTGACTTACACCTATCATCACCTCAAATAACGAACCCTATTAGATTATTCAATAAACGCATACTTGGTTATTTGTCATGGCTACGCAGGCGTAGGAGAATCCATCAACGACAAGTATTAGAGTTTGCAATAGATAAAATTCTTCAACTAAATATTGATCACCAAGTGATCACAGGCGACTTATTACATATCGGACTGAAAAATGAATTTGAACAGTGTGCAAAATGGCTAGGTCAGTTCAATCCGAAAGACATAACGATCATTCCTGGCAATCATGATTTATATGTTAAGGAAAAATGGAGTCGGAGCTTTAAATACTGGCAAGACTATATGGAGGGTGACGAAAAGCCTGATTGGGATGAACTTAATGGCGATGATGCATATGAAAAATTAACTCAATTATACCCAACGGTTCGTATCAGGGGCAATGTTGCCTTCATATGCATATCAAGTATTTTCGAAGCACCCTGGTTTCGTGCTACCGGTTTTATTAATCACAATCAACTCAAACAATTATACTCACTTTTAAATGAGCCAAATCTTGATAATTACTGCAAGATCCTCTTAGTGCACCACCCCGTTACACTGACCAATACAAAACCAAGAAAGTGTCTAATCAATCATAAAGAATTAACTACTCTACTTTTCGAATCTCCTGTGAATATGATCTTGCATGGCCATGAACATAAAACCTTAATCGAATATATAGATACGAACAGCAACACGAAAATACCAGTGATTGGCATTGCATCATCATCTAGTAATAGCCAGACAAAAAACTC
>JBCDBX010000152.1:0-1916 GCA_039182865.1 Pseudomonadota bacterium | reverse complement strand
TATCGGCACTATAGGTTTCATCGATGTACTCAAGGTATTCATCACGATGCTTATTCGTTTTGGCATAACACACATCGTAAAAATTAAAGCTGAGTGTTTTGGTGAGGTTGTTGAACCCGTGCAGGGTAATTTTAGGATCTGATTGAGTCATGGCATTACTATTTTTGACGACTGATTAAGCCATAAATGAGTGCAAGACAAGGCAAAAATAAACGAGCAAGCGGAGCTTATAAATATTAAGTGAGTATTGCGCCATCTAGGTTTTAATCAGCTGCTATTTCATAGTCGTAGGTCAGTTCAACACTCTGCTTCAACATCATCGAAGCTGAACAATACTTCTCAGAGCTTAAATCTACTGCTCGCTTTACATGCTTATCCGAAAGCGCTTTGCCTTTCACGATGTAATGAATATGGATTTTGGTAAATACGGCTGGGATTTCATCAGCACGCTCAGCATGTAACTCAACAATGCAATCATCCACATCCACACGAGATTTCTTTAAGATTTGTACAACATCAAATGCTGTACATCCTCCTAAACCCATCAATACCATTTCCATGGGTCGAGGGCCGAGATTTCGACCACCATGCTCGGGAGAACCGTCCATCGCCACTGAGTGGCCACTACCACATTCCCCGATGAAGCTCATGTGATCTAACCATTTGATTCGTGCATCCATTTGCTACCTTTCATTCTTACTTAAATCGATTTTATAAACTTGTTTTCATACACTTGTTATACTTAAACATGTATCAGGGATGAATTGTGTCTAATTTAAAAATACAAATGCCTTCAGTTGATCCAACAGTAGAACGCTTTTTAAAGCATTGCCACACAAAACGTTACCCTAAGGGCGACAGAATTATCCATGCCGGCGACCCGGCAACAACGCTATATTATATAACCGGTGGTTCTGTCAGTGTAATGCTAGAAGATGAAACAGGCCATGAAATGGTTTTAGCTTACCTTAATCCTGGTGATTTTTTTGGCGAAATGGGTTTGTTTGATCATGAAGAACGCAGTGCATTGGTCGCTGCTCGTACCGAATGTGAAGTGGCAGAAATCAGTTATTCAAAATTTCGCGAAGTCGCTCAACATGATTCAGAAATCATGTTGTTACTTTCGACTCAATTGGCAACACGTTTACGCGCAACTAGCCGTAAAGTCATCAATTTGGCTTTCCTGGATGTCGCCGGCCGAGTTGCAAGAACACTCTTAGACTTGGCGCATCAACCCGATGCGATCAGCCATCCCCAAGGTAAACAACTTCGAATTACGCGTCAGGAAATAGCCAAGATTGTGGGTTGTTCTCGTGAAATGGCGGGACGCGTTTTAAAAGAGCTTGAAGATCAAGGTTTGATTACTGCACACGGTAAAACCGTTGTGGTATTCGACCCTGAATTTCAATAAGGGCTTCTTAATAAGGCCGATCGGCAAAAAATAATTCCTTCAGTTTCTGTCCTGGATCGGGGGCGCGCATAAACGCCTCCCCGACCAGAAACGAATTTACACCATTCTCTTGCATTAATTTCACATCTTCAGATGTATGTATTCCACTCTCAGTCACTAGTAAACAATCTTCTGGAATTTTTTCGCGCATACGCAAAGTAATATCTAAACTAACTTCAAAAGTATGCAAGTTACGATTATTAATTCCTAATAAAGTTGGATTTAATTTCAGCGCACGGTCTAGTTCATCTTCATCATGCACTTCTACTAGAATATCTAAGTTTTGCTCTTTGCCTAATTCATAAAGACCATGAAGTTGTTCGTTATCCAAAGCAGATACAATCAGCAACATACAATCCGCACCTAACACACGCGACTCATACACTTGAAAAGGATCGATAATAAAGTCTTTACGTAACGCGGGCAGCGAACAGGCTTTTCGTGCTAGTTCAAGCACAGGTCCACC
>JBCDBX010000151.1:0-2001 GCA_039182865.1 Pseudomonadota bacterium | reverse complement strand
GCTGATCAGCACATAACTCGCTTTGTTTTCCCGATGAGCGGCGACGCATAAGCTACTGATTAAAATAGTAAAATAACTCGTGATAAATCGGCGACCAACGGTCATTAGGCAAATTTACCGTTCTTTATTTGATGGAAATTTCTATCAAGTAGAGAAATTAATTGACAGTGATACTTAAGACTGTGATGAGATTTAAGTTTTTTTTGAGACAGCTGTGAACGTCATTATTTGCCCGATGTAAGGATTAAAAATTTATAACTGAATCACATTACAAAAGAAGGACAAGTAAAGCATTAAGGACTAATACCTTAATCGCTTGATATATAGAAAATGTATCGATTGAGCATATTAAAGAAACAGGCATCCATTGCAAAAGGCCTAGCTAGTTATATCTGCCCCTCATTATTGATTCGAATGACTAGTAAGATATATTTAAGACTGGCTCCTGCAACGTAGATAACTGCTCACGCAAATTCAGTACATGCTCTTCCCAATAACGCTGAGTATTAAACCAAGGAAAGCCCAGTGGAAATGCTGGGTCATCCCAACGACGTGCTAGCCATGCAGAAAAATGCAGGATACGTAAAGTCCTCAAAACTTCGATTAGTGCAAGTTCGCGTTCATCAAACTCTGAAAATTCATTATAACCTTCGAGAATTTCGCGCAATTGAATCTCTTGCTCATGTCGATTACCAGATAACAGCATCCAAATATCTTGTATTGCAGGTGCCATGCGCGAATCGTCAAAATCAATAAAATGTGGAAGCTCATCGCGCCATAACATATTTCCGATATGGCAATCTCCATGAACTCGTATATATTCGATTTGCCCATAATTTTCCAGCTGCTGATCAATAGAAGTTAATAGATCTCTAGCCAAAGAGTCATAAGCAACTTTTAAGTCGTTTGGAATAAAATTCTCTGATATAAATTGCACACTCTGATGTCCAAAAGTATGACTATCAATCTTAGGACGAAAAGCAAATTTTTGACTTGCTCCAATAATATGCATTCTTCCAAGAAATCTTCCCAAAATAAATAAATTATCCGGGTTATCTAATTCGGGCGCTCGCCCACCTTTTCGGGGATATAATGCAAAACGAAAATTCTCGTATTCAAACAAACATTGTTGATTATTTTTCAAAGCCGTGACAACAGGCAGTTCCGCATGTGCTAACTGATAGGTAAATTCATGCTCTTCTTTAATTTGCTCATCACTCCAACGATCTGGACGATAAAATTTGACAATTAAAGGCTCGCTGTCCTCAATTCCAATTTGGTAAACTCTATTTTCATAGCTATTTAAGGCTGTCACTCTGCCGTCACAGTTGAAACCAATACTCTCTATTGCATCCAGAATGAAACCTGGTTGCAATGTCTCGAATGGATGAGTATTAGTTAAGTTGGTCATTTAATAAATGCTGATCAAATATCGACGCCTCTGATGCATGATAAAAATGCAGCTTTCCTTGAAAATTATTAAGTGCTGTAGGCAGATAATTATCCACTAAATCGGATTGTAAATTCTTAATAGTAGATCGATTAACTTTACCTGACTTAATTAAACATAAATGACTAGCTTCCGTTTGCATAGCTAACCATGCTGCTAATGAATCAGAGGTGGTTTGCCAGTTTTTAGGATAAGGACAATTTTTTATAACCATTTCATAGGGGTCCCAAATCTTACAACCATCCTCATAACTATTGATGTCATAGAGATTATTGAGTAAAGAAAGTGAAGTATTCATCTCATGAAGTAGTTTTCCAAACTGTTGCATCGCCATTACCGCCATATCATGGCTACGTTCAAGTGATAAATGTGCTTCTTGCTCTATTTTTCGCACATGATTAGCAAAAGGCCCGCCGCCTGGCACTATAATAATTTTTTGATGCTTTACAGCGGCAAGTTGATCGATCCACTGAGATAGATATTCAGATCCATGCAAACTGCCGCCAATTTTTAGGACAATCATTAGTGATCAAACAGTTTGAACATGGCTG
>JBCDBX010000150.1:0-2017 GCA_039182865.1 Pseudomonadota bacterium | reverse complement strand
GTACGATCAGAATATAGGCCTACTGCTTGATCTAAATTCAGGCGACTTGATTCGCGTTCGAATGGATGAGTTACAGGCGAGAAACTAATAAACTTCAGAAGTAGAGAACTGCTATAGAAAAAAAGGTAATGGTAATTACCGACCTCAGTGAAAGATTTAAGGAGAAAATCTACACGGATGTAAGAGATGAGTTGCTTTTTAGCATAACTATAAAATAGAAGGGAAACTACAGCTAAGCCATTAATTAAATTTTGATTAATGGCTTTTTTTTATTCTATATTTAGGCGATTTTCTATAATGTTGTTGACGACTGATGGATCCGCAAGTGTCGATGTATCACCTAAATTATCAATCTCATTAGCTGCTACTTTGCGTAATATTCGACGCATAATTTTTCCTGATCGAGTTTTGGGTAAGCTGCTTGCCCACTGAATAAAATCAGGCTTTGCAAATGGACCAATTTCCTTCCTAACAAGATTTATTAATTCTTCTTTCAAATTATCGTTAGGATCTATATTTTGCATGAGCGTGACATAACAATAAATAGCTTGTCCTTTAATATCATGGTTGCACCCAACGACTGCCGCTTCTGCGACTTTTTCATGCAATACTAAAGCGCTTTCCACTTCAGCGGTGCCTAAGCGATGGCCAGAAATATTTAATACATCATCGACACGCCCAGTTATCCAGTAATAACCATCTTTATCGCGTCGGCATCCATCACCACTAAAGTAGTATCCTGGAAATTGTGAAAAATAAGTTTCAATAAAACGTTGATGATCACCATATACGGTACGCATTTGTCCAGGCCATGGGAATTTAATTGCAAGATTACCTTGGCATTCACCGCTGAGTTCATTACCTTCATCGTCAAGAATGACAGGTTGTATGCCAAAGAAGGGGAGTGTTGCTGAACCAGGCTTTAAATCAGTTGCACCTGGCAGAGGTGTGATTAAGTGTCCACCAGTTTCTGTTTGCCACCAGGTATCCACTATTGGGCAACGACCATCACCAACAATATGGTAGTACCATTCCCATGCTTCAGGATTTATCGGTTCACCCACAGTGCCAAGTATTCGTAAGCTACTACGGTTTGTTTTTTGAACAAACTCATTGCCTAACGCCATGAGTGCGCGTATCGCGGTTGGTGCTGTATAGAAACTTGCGACATTATGTTTATCGATGACTTGCCAAAAGCGACTACCATCTGGGTAATTGGGAACTCCTTCAAACATCAATGATTTAGCACCATTGCAAAGAGGACCATAGACAATGTACGTATGTCCAGTGACCCATCCCACATCTGCTGAACACCAATAGACTTCACTTTCCTTGTAATCAAATACATATTTATGAGTGATGGCAGCATATAAAAGATAACCGCCAGTTGTGTGCAAAACGCCTTTAGGTTTCCCTGTTGAGCCGGATGTGTAAAGTATAAATAGTGGATCTTCAGCATCCATCACTTCTGGCTCGCATTCAGCGCTTTGGTTGGCAAGAACCTCGTGATACCAAATATCACGAGGTTCTTGCCAATTGACGTTTTCACCAGTTCGCTTAACTACAAAAACATGTCTTACATTTGGACATCCCTCAAGTGCTAAGTCGGTATTTGTTTTCAATGGGATCGTTTTGCCGCCACGTATACCTTGATCGGCAGTGATGACAATCTGACAATCAGAGTCAAGAATACGATCTCGTAGAGATTCTGGAGAGAATCCACCGAACACGATTGAGTGTACTGCTCCAATTCGAGTGCATGCCAACATTGCAACCGCGGCTTCGGTAATCATCGGCATATATATACACACTCGATCACCTTTTTTTACGCCACTCGCTTTTAAGGCATTGGAAAATTGACATACTTCAGCATGCAATGCTTTATAGGTGATATGTTTGTCTTGGGAGGGGTCGTCGCCTTCCCAAATGATGGCAGTTTGATCGCCGCGTGTTTCTAAATGTCTATCCAAGCAATTGTAGGATACATTAAGTGTCGCGCCTTCGAACCAGCGTATAT
>JBCDBX010000149.1:0-2046 GCA_039182865.1 Pseudomonadota bacterium | reverse complement strand
TCGTCACCTACCCCATAACGATGTAACAACAGAAAAAATCCAGCAAGCAATATCACAAACGAAGTGACTTTTTGTTCACGTGCTAGTTGATTTATTTGTTGATATAAATCAGCTGGAAACTCTGCATTAATCATTAGACTATTAAAATCTGTCTCATCTACTTTTGTCTGTCTAAATGGCAATGAAGGAGTTGGGCACTGCGATAGCTGATTTTTCCAATAGTGTTTATGACGTTCTAATTCCGGCGATGTTAACCAGTCTTGATAAGCTTCTAAGTAATCAGAGTAATAATGAGTATCTGATTGAATTGAATGATTCTGATTTGATACTAAAGCATTGTATGTTTGTGAGAGCTCATTTATGAAGATTCCACGCGACGCGCCATCAGCTATTAAGTGATGCCAAATAAATGCAAGCGTCGTATTAGTTTTACTGGAATCACTTTGAATAGCGCAAACGCGTAGCAGTGGCGCTGATTCTAAATCAAAAGGCTGCTTAACAAATTCTGCTAGGCATGCATTAATCTCTTCTTCGTAACACTCATATCTTTGAATTTCTATGGTTACTTTGTCATTTATTTTCTGCCATGTTTGTCCATTTTCAATGATAAATGATAAACGAAGTGCCTCATGGCGCATGCAAATTCTATTTATCGCCTGTTGTAAGATCTTGAGATCTATCTCACCAGTAATATCCCAGCGAAATGCAATATGATAAGCATTAGACTCTGGTTGTTTTTGTTGTGCTAACCAAACATGCAGTTGAGAAGGCGTTAGTGGGTAGCGTGAGGTCTTGGTACCATCGGATGTGAGAGATTCCGAAAATATTGACGCTTCATCGATATTGATGCCACGCTGTTTTAATTGGCCCAATAATAAATTACGCTGTTCTGGTGATAGTCCACGCAGTCTCTCGATTAGCTGTTTATTAGTATCAGCTGCGCTGTCTTGTTTGCTCATTAGCGTCTATGAATTAAAATTATCCATGAGCTGTTTAACATAAGGTAAAGACTTCATGACGGAATCATAATCTTGCACAAAGTCTACTAAACAACATATTTCTGTTGCACCAGCTTGCTCAAGCTGAGACACAAAATCATTGCAAGTATCAGGTGTACCTATTAATGAGCGACCTTGCATAAACCCATCAACGCCAAATTCAAGTAGACTATTCATATCATCTTCAGTGAAGTCATCTAAACTTACATTCATGCCCATTCCTTTGGCTAAGTTTTCTAATAAGCCATAGTGAGTTTTTAAATAAGCACTAAAGGGTTCCTTCACATCTTTTTTGACCTGTTCTGCATCGTCGCCCATAAATGTATGTACCATGATAGAGACATCTCTTGAATCAGGATCAAATCCATTAGCCTCAAGTGTTTCACGATATTTACTAATTTTTGCAGCCACATCATCCACGTTTTCACCTAACAATGAAGTTAATGCATTAAAGCCACGCCTAGCAGTTTCCATAAACGTTTCGATTGATGTGCATGCGACCCATATGGGTAACTCTTCTTGCACTGGCTTGGGTAAAACACCTGTTTCAACTACCCTTCCAGATGCATCTTCAAATTCAAGGATTTCGCCACGCCATAAAGCACGAATTTCTTCTACTGATCGCCATAAAAGATTTCTTCGGGCACCATGGGGCTCGCGCGAAAGTATAAACTCATCCATTGTCCAGCCTGAGGCAACACCTAAGCCAACACGCCCATTAGAAAAATTATCGACCATCGACCAGTTTTCAGCGACACGCACAGGATGATGCAAGGGTACAACAGTGCTGCCAGAACAAATTCGCACATTGTCGGTAATCATAGCTAAAGCTGCAGAAGTAATTGCAGGGTTTGGATACAGTCCTCCGAAAGCATGAAAATGACGTTCTGGCGTCCATACAGAACTAAAACCATTTTGATCAGCATAACGGACGCTATCAATCAGTAGTCGATAAAGGCCATCAGTAGCAATAGATCCATCACCATCAAAATAAAATAGGCTAAATTTCATGTAGATAATTTCCTTGGTTATAACGCTTAATTGAGTT
>JBCDBX010000148.1:0-2102 GCA_039182865.1 Pseudomonadota bacterium | reverse complement strand
GATGTGATCCAAAAAATACCCGGTACACCAAACCAATTTTCTAATACTGGACCAACTACTAATGCCAACATAAATGAGACACCAATACTGGCACCAATAACTGCCATCACTTTAGTTCGATGCTCAGGCCTTGTTAGATCTGAAGCTAAAGCCATTATTGCAGACGCAATGGCACCCATACCCTGTAAAGCCCTGCCAAAAATTATCCAGTAGATAGACTCCGCCTGAGCCGCAATGACACTTCCGATTGCAAAAATGATTAAGCCAGCAATAATTACTGGCTTACGACCAATACGATCAGACCATACGCCAAAAGGAATCTGAAAAATTGCCTGTGTTAGACCATAGACACCAATAGCGAGACCGACAAGAACAGGTGTCACGCCTACTAACTCTTCAGCATACAAGGCAAAGACAGGCAAGATCATAAACAAACCCAACATGCGTGTCGCATATATCAGTGCAAGCGATAATGCCGCCCGACGTTCAATCGAGTTCATAGTGACGTAATTAAAGGTAGTTGATATAGGTTTATCTTATTTAACACTTCTTACTTTTTGAGTCTCACTCTGAGATTTAGTCCAGTAAGAAGTGCAGCGAATTTTTGATAGATCACAACGATCTTTATATTTGCTAGCAATATCTTTGACTTCTTCCATTAAACCTTCGCTTAGTGTTGTTGGATTAAGCCCTAGCTCAAGAAATTTTTCATTGCTCACAATTAAATCGTTTTCAGCGTCTTCATTTCGAGGATTCTCAAGGTAAGCAATCTCTGCACCCGTTAAGTCGCTAACCATCTTGGCTAAATCTCTGACTCTGTGAGTCTCTGTCACTTGGTTAAATATATTGACACGTTCGGACTTTTTGGGAGAATGATTTAGGGCAATTTCAATACATCGCACGGTATCACTTATATGAATAAATGCACGTGTCTGACCACCTGTACCATGCACAGTAAGAGGGTGTCCAAGTGCAGCTTGCATTAAAAAACGGTTTAATACGGTTCCATAATCTCCGTCATAATCAAAACGATTACACAAACGCTCATCTAATTTAGTTTCTTCAGTTTGTGTTCCCCAAACAACGCCTTGATGCAAATCAGTAACACGAATGTGATCATTACTCACATAATACGCAAAGATTAGCTGATCAATTGTTTTTGTCATGTGATAGACACTGCCAGGATTGGCCGGATACAAAATTTCCTGATCAACTAATACGTTGTTATCAGCTATCATCTTAATCGGAAGATAACCTTCAGGAATTTTAATCCCAGCAGTACCGTAACCGTAAACTCCCATAGTACCAAGATGTACTAAATGAATATCTTGTTGATTAGCCACCATAGCAGTGACTAAATTATGGGTCGCTCTAATGTTGTTATCTACGGTATAACGTTTATGCTTATCCGACTTCATTGAATACGGAGCTGCTCGCTGTTCTGCAAAATGAATCACTGCATCTGGAGACCAAATCTCTAATAAATTTCTAAAATCTTCAAAATTTTCGGCAACATCTATATTGCTAAATTCTATTTTCTTTCCAGTTACTTCTTTCCAGGCATTTATTCGAGCACTGATTGAAGAAATTGGCGTCAGCGAACCTACGCCCAACTCATTATCGATATTTCGACGTGATAGATTATCCACAATATGAATATCATGACCTTGCTTAGAGAGATGGAGAGATGTGGGCCAACCACAGAATCCATCACCGCCTAAAACCATAATTTTCATACTCAAAACCCCGCACTTAAAAAGTGAAATGCTAACAGATCGCTATGGCATGCAACAAACAAAAATATGAAAAACTCAAAAGCTAGATTTCAGTTTATGAAACTGAAGTAACTTTGCGTTAGAAGGGCAATAACAAGTATATTAGTACGTTTGACTAGAGCAAGATTTATCCATGACGGACATCCAAATACGCGGGGCACGTACCCACAACCTCAAGAATATTGATCTAGACTTACCCAGAGATCAGCTTATTGTGATTACAGGATTATCCGGCTCCGGCAAATCTTCACTTGCCTTTGATACTATCTTTGCTGAGGGTCAGCGCCGCTATGTAGAATCCCTATCAGCATACGCGAGACAGTTCCT
>JBCDBX010000147.1:0-2103 GCA_039182865.1 Pseudomonadota bacterium | reverse complement strand
CTCTTTTGATGTTGTTCCTCGAACAATTGAATCGTCAACTAACAATACATTTTTATTCTTATATTCAAGATTAATGGGATTTAGCTTTTGGCGTACGGACTTTTTACGCTGTGTTTGCCCAGGCATGATAAATGTACGCCCGATATATCTGTTCTTAATAAATCCTTCGCGATACTTACATCCCATGATATGCGCCATTTCTAACGCGGCTGTACGACTTGTATCGGGAATAGGTATGACCACATCAATATCATGATTCGGCCAACTCTTTAACATTCGTTTGGCAAGTTTTTGCCCCATACGCATGCGTGCTTTTTGCACATAAACATCTTCAATAATTGAATCAGGTCGAGCAAAGTAAACATATTCGAATATACATGGAAAATACTGAGATTCATTCACACACATTTGCGAATGAAGCTGACTATCTTTATCTATAAATATTGCTTCACCAGGTTTTACATCTCTGACCAACTCATACCCGAGGACATCTAGAGCCACACTCTCAGAAGCCACCATATACTGCATACCCTGACTTGTTTCTTTAACGCCATATACTAAAGGACGTATTCCATGCGGATCACGAAAAGCCAGAATTCCAACACCGCAAATCATTACTACACAGGCATAGGCACCCTTGCAGCGCTGATGGACTCCACGCACGGCATTAAAAATATCACTTGGAGAGAGCGTTAAGCGGCCAGAGCGAATGAGTTCATGCGCCAAGACATTTAATAAAATTTCTGAATCAGAATTAGTATTGATATGTCGACGATCTTCTATATATAACTCGCGCTTGAGTATGCTGGTATTAGTCAAGTTTCCATTATGGGAAAGACTCAAACCATAAGGTGAATTAACATAAAAAGGTTGCGCTTCAGCAGATGAAGAAGAACCCGCAGTAGGATAACGAGTATGCCCTACTCCCATATTGCCACGTAAACTTTGCATTTGATCGGCATCAAATACATCACGCACCAAACCATTGCCTTTACATTGATACACACGGTCATCTCCATAAGTCACAATGCCAGCCGCATCCTGACCACGATGTTGTAGGACCGTCAAACCGTCATATAGCTCTTGGTTTAAATGCTTACTACCTAATATTCCTACAATTCCACACATAGTGTTCCCTAAAGTTGAAGATCCTCATCCATTTCCATTGCAGGCTCTAAAAAGATGAAGTTATATGCATACTCCTCAGGCAATTTACTGACTGCCCATTTTGCTGCACTTTCAAATGGCGAAATTAAATATGAATTTTGCCACGCATACGACTCTTGTAAAGTGGTAAATGCCACCGCCATCATGATCATAATCACAATTATGACGGAAGCTCTGACCAAACCAAACAATGTCCCTAAAAATCGATCCATTTTTTTTAGGTTTTGGGCTTTCATGATCTGCCCAAATAAGAAGTTAATGATTCCGCCCAATATTAAAACAGCGACAAATATGAGAATGAATGCCACTCCAACTCGAACATCACTGCCGTAATCTTTACCGCGAAAAGGGAAACTGCCACTATCCATAGATTCGGGCAACATCAATGCCACCTGATCAGCCTGCGTTAACGCCAGCACAATTGCGGCTATCCAGGTAGCAAGAGAAATAATCTCGCGTACAAAACCGCGCAAGAAAGCAATAACAGTCGATAGCAGAAAAATTGCAATGATAATAATATCGATCCAGGTGATATCAGCCATTGGTTAAATCGCTTTATTAGAGTTATTACTAAATTATGATTGTGGATAACGCGTCACAAAAGCCGAGTCGAGATCCATTTCTTTCGCTAAACGATCTTTAACTTTAGTTGCCTCATCCTGAGTGAGTACCGGTCCTACTTTGACTCGATAAACCTCTTTATTATTGCTTTTACCTGCCTCTACTAAGGCATCGAATTTTGCCGCAACTAACTTGTCTTTGAATGCAACTGCCTTTTCTCTTTCGCCAAACGCGCCGACTTGCACAATCCACGCTTGTAAGTTTGGTGAAGTATTTTTAGTAACATTATTTTCAGAGATAACATCTTCTTCTATACTCAGAATAGGTTCGGCCTTGTCAGCCTTACTCGCATTACTGAACTCAGGTGCGGGCATT
>JBCDBX010000146.1:0-2156 GCA_039182865.1 Pseudomonadota bacterium | reverse complement strand
TTGTTTTTGAAAAATAGGATTTAGGAGATTATTTATAATTATAAAATTTACCTTGATATTATTTTAAGAATATTTATTTGCCTGATTTGAATCAAAAGGTAATAGGTGAAATTTATTTAGAGTAAACATATTGAATTCTAAATATTAAAGAAGGAATGATGATGAGGTGTGTTTATTCAATGCTTGTTATTGTCTTGATGTATTTTCAAGTCCCAATGGTGTTAGCTTATGAGTCGGGTGACTGGATAGTTAGAATAGGCCCTGCGCTGATAGAACCAAATGATAGTAGTAATGATGTTGAAGGGCTCCCGGGAACAGAAGTAGGTGTTGATAATGATGTTACTTTTGGTTTCACGATTGCTTATGCGTTATCTTCTAATTGGATGGTTGAGTTACTAGGTGTCACACCCGCCACACATGACTTGCGAGGAAGAGGATCAATAAGTAATTTAGGGAAGATTGGAGATATTGACGTTTTTCCTCCGACATTGTCTTTGCAATATCACATTACTGGTAGTGAAAAATTCAGTCCATATCTGGGTTTGGGGATTAATTACACGCATTTCTCAAGTGAAAACGCGTCTGACTCATTGGAAATGGCGTTCGGGGGTGATACATCTATTGATATAGATGATTCTTGGGGGCCCGCAGTACAAGCGGGTTTAGATTTCAAAATTACTGATGACATAGTGCTTAATGCATCAGTTTGGTATATCAACATTGATGCTGATGCAACACTTAAGACGAATGGTGTTAGTCGTGATGTCGACATCGACGTTGATCCATGGGTTTTGTTTATCGGTGTCGGTAAACGTTTTTGAAGCTTTTAACAATTGGAAAGCAGCTAGAATAAGTTTAATCTGATACAGACACACATATAAATTAGATAGTCACTAAATGGAGGCTGTTTTGAATAAATATAAATCTTTTACGATTGTTTGCATGTATATCATCTTAACGATCAGTATTACGCTGCCAGCACTCGCTGAAAAACCAAGTGATGAAAATGCGCTAAAAGATATTTCACAAGCGAAAGTCATCTGGGATATTACAATTAGTGACCCGAAACGATTATTACGTGTCATGAGAGTGATTTCGACAACATACGATGATTTAGTTGAACAGAATGTTCAACCTCAGATGATCTTTGCTTTTCGAGGAGGTGTGTTGAGATTATTGGATAATTCTGAAAAAGAGCGATCTAGTGAAGATGACCAAGCACACCAAGAGCTTTTACTATTGATAAATGAAATAAGCATGCGTAACGGAGTCGTCATGGAGTCCTGCTCGGTGGCAGCCCATTTAATGGGCATTGATAATGAAAATATAATTACTGAAGTAGTCCCAGTCGGTAATACATTTGTCTCTTTAATTGGCTATCAGCAACAAGGCTATGCACTGATACCGATTTATTAAATTCAATCACTGATATTTATATAGACAAAATATGGCTTATCAGTAATCATAAGTTAACTTCATTCTTTATATATATCTATGATTAACAAGGTTATTTTGCTTCTAAGCTTTTTTGCTATCCCATTTGCTGCGCTGGCTTCAAGTTCCTTGGTGCAACAGCAACAAAGGTTTGTTGAAAAGATCTATGAGAATACGTCTCCAGATATCAGAGAGGCAGGTGATCGAGGCATCGCTGAAGTTAGAACTTCAGGGATTCTTAACCGGGCAGCTAATGTGGGGGATTATGCACCCGAGTTTGATTTGCCTAATGCAATAGGTGAAAGAGTTTCACTATATGATGAGCTCGAAACTGGACCAGTTGTACTCGTTTGGTATCGAGGTGGATGGTGCCCATACTGTAATTTGCAGTTGCAACAAATCCAGGCAAGTCTTGCAGAAATTGAGGCAGCTGGAGGAAAAGTTATCGCGATTTCACCCGAGTTGCCAGATCAAAGTATGACGACTAAAGAAAAACATGATCTGCAATTTGATGTGTTAAGTGATGTGGATAATGAAGTAGCTGACCTTTATAATCTTACTTACACCGTACCGGATTATGTGGTCGATCATTACGATTTATCATCCAAATTAAATGAACATAATGGAAACGATAACCAGAGATTACCTCTAGCTGTAACGTATGTTATTAATCGCAATGGAGTTATAGAGTATGCTTTCTTGGATGCAGATTATAAAAATCG
>JBCDBX010000145.1:0-2489 GCA_039182865.1 Pseudomonadota bacterium | reverse complement strand
GCGCATAGATTTTCAGGAATAATGCGAGGTAAATTTTCAGTTAGTCCACCGCCTGTGACATGGCAAAGACCATGAATAGAATTACTAGAGATTATTTCTAATAATACTTTCACGTATATGTGGGTGGGGGTTATAAGCGTTGCGCCTAATGTGCTTTGCTCAAAGTCATCATTTAAAGAAAAACCTTTTTGTTCGATTAGCTTATTAATAAGCGAAAATCCATTTGAGTGTACGCCACTTGAGTGCATGCCAATAATTACATCGCCAGAATTTATTTGATCACCTATGATTAAATGTTGCTTATCAGCGATACCGACGCAAAATCCCGCTAGGTCATATTCACCCTCTTTATACATACCTGGCATTTCTGCAGTTTCACCACCAATGAGTGCAGCACCCGCTTGCTTACAACCTTCCGCGATCCCTGTCACCACAGAAGCACTGGCGTTGACATCCAGTTTACCTGTTGCAAAGTAATCGAGAAAAAATAGTGGCTCGGCACCTTGAACGATCACATCGTTAACGCACATGGCGACTAGATCGATCCCAATGGTGTCATGCTGATTGAGTTGATGAGCTAATTTGAGTTTAGTACCAACCCCATCTGTGCCGGAAACGAGCACAGGATTTTTATACTTGTGGCTAGCCAGCTCGAATAATCCACCAAAGCCACCTAGGTCCGAGATGACTCCCTCTCGATGAGTGTCTTTGACCGCACCTTTGATTTGCTCAACGAGTGAATTGCCAGCGTCTATATCAACGCCTGCATCTTTGTATGTCAGTCCCATATTTAATGAATGTTTGTAAGATCTTGAAAATAAAAAGGATTACATCTAAGGGCTTGAAAAATAAGCAGTTTGCTACTTAATTTAGCGCTGATGTGTTATCTTTTCTAAGTAACAATACTAACATCGCAGAGCCTTTTGTGTGTAACTGCGGGGAATAATCAGGAGTACGGCAATTATGTTTTCAGCCCGTTACATACCGAATTACATCACTGTGGCAAGAATTTTGTTCGTGCCTTGCTTAATTTGGATGTTATTTAATCATCATTATGAGCGTGCATTGATTCTCGTTTTGTTGATGGGATTGTCTGATGCATTAGATGGATTTCTAGCACGTTGCTACGATTGGAAAACTACGCTAGGTGCTTATTTAGATCCTATCGCCGATAAAATTATGTTGCTGAGTGCTTATCTGACATTTGCAATTCTCGACTGGGTGCCTTGGTGGTTGTCTGCCTTGGTTATCTCAAGGGATGTTCTATTATTGGTGGGAGCGGTTTTTTATCACTTGTCTACTCGAGTGCTTAAGATGGAGCCATTGGCTATTAGCAAAGTGAATACATTCGCCCAGATTATTCTTGCGGTCAGTTTGATTTATATCCAATTAGGCCCTATGAGTCCTGAGATAATCAATGTACTTATCGCCATAGTTGCATGTACAACATTAGCTAGTGGTTCGCAATATATCATCGAATGGTTTGGTCGGGCAGCAAAAGTATCTACAAGTCGAGCTAAACTATAAATTCTTAACTGTTGGTTTTTTTATTGCGCTTACTAATATGCTGCGCGACACTATGTCTATGTCATCATCTATTTCTCAACAAGTATTTGATTTTAACTTAATTCCTGAAAATACGATTGAGACTTTTTATACGAAAGATTCTGCATTAATTAATGTATTAAAGAATGCGGCGGCACGAGAATTAAACGAACTTCAATTATTTTTTTGGGGTGGAGTCGGTTCGGGAAAGACGCATTTGCTTCAGGCGGTTTGCCATATCGCACAAAATAAAAAGTTCAGAGTAATTTACTTGCCGATGTCTGACGTCTTTAGCTATAGCCCTGAAGTATTAAAAGATTTGAATGCTCTAGATATTGTATGTATTGATGATGTGCATCTCATCTCCCAGAGAAAAAAATGGGAGATTGCCTTGTTTGATTTAATTAATCAGATGCGCGCTGCTGAGTCGTTAATTGTTATGTCTTCTTGTCAGTCTCCTTCAGAAGATATCTTTGATCTTGCTGATTTAAATTCTCGTTCAACTTGGGGTCCGGTATATAAGCTGCCACAGTTAAATGATGATGATCTCAAGCAAGTACTAATGCTGCATGCAAAAAAAAGTGGCTTGGAATTATCTGATGAGGTATGCAACTATTTATTAACAAGGCATAAGAGAGATTTGTCATTGCTTGTTAAGGTATTAGATAAACTCACTCGACTCTCATTGAGAGAGCAGAGGAAAATTACTATCCCTTTTGTTAAGCAAGTGCTTTCTATTGATTAGCTTTTTGTTCTCGTATGTAAAGAATTGCAAACAAATACATAGCCAAGCTGCATATAATTTGCAATGCACCTAGAGGCCATTGTGTTTCGCTCACTGAGTTCCATACCCCATAAACAAAGTATAGCCAAATAAACATCGTCATCCACTTGAAAGTTTTAATTCTCGCATGTAATAAACCACGTAGAGGTAATAATAATGG
>JBCDBX010000144.1:0-2496 GCA_039182865.1 Pseudomonadota bacterium | reverse complement strand
TCGAAATCACATTTTAGACAGCATTCCCAACTTAAAAGCAGCTATGATGTTGTTATTGTTGGTGGTGGTGGGCATGGACTTGCAATTGCATATTACCTAGCTAAAGATTGGGGTATAACAAATGTTGCAGTCATAGAAAAAGGTTATCTTGCGAGTGGCAATACAGCACGAAATACAACAATAGTAAGATCTAATTACTTAACGTCTGAAGGAGTTAAGTTCTATGATGAGTCCGTTAAATTATTTAAAGGACTCAGTAACGAGCTTGATTACAATATCCTTTATTCAGAGCGCGGACACATCACACTAGCCCATACAGAATCTGCCTTGCGCACTGCGCGCTGGCGAGCAGAAGTTAATAAACAATTGGGCGTGAATTCAGAATTAATTTATCCAAGTGAAATAGCAAAGTTATGTCCTCACTTAAATCTAAGCGAAGATGTGCACTTGCCTATTATGGGCGCGCTTTATCACCCACCTGGTGCGATTGCCAGACACGATGCTGTTGCCTGGGGCTATGCACGAGCCGCCAGTGAGTTAGGTGTTGAGATATTTCCACATACCGAAGTAACCGGTTTCAATATTTCAAATGAAAAGCTTGTTGGAGTCAGCACAACAAGAGGAGAAATTAAATGCCATAAAGCAATTCAGGCAGTAGCAGGCAGGAGTAGTGAAGTTGCTAAGTTAGCAGGATTTAAATTGCCAATAGTTACAATACCTTTGCAGGCATGTGTGTCAGAACCAGTCAAACCTTTTTTAAATATAATAGTAGTATCAGGATCTCTTCATGTATATGTTTCTCAATCATCTCGTGGAGAACTTATTATGGGTGCATCTAGTGATCCATACCCTCTATATTCAACTAGGTCAACATTGGAATTTAAAGAAGAGTTGACCACGCACTTGCTTGAGCTTTTTCCTTTTTTAGGCAAGCTTAAAATTCTCAGACAATGGGCAGGAATGGCTGATATGACTCCTGACTTTAGCCCTGTAATGGGTCTTACGCCAATAAAAAATTATTTTATAGATGCTGGGTGGGGGACATGGGGATTTAAGGCCACGCCTGTTTGTGGAAAGAGAATGGCTGAATGCATTGCTACTGATAATCCACCAGAGATTATAAAACCATTTGAGCTGGAAAGATTTTATAGGTTTGAACAGGTCGGCGAACGTGGAGCTGCCTCGGTAGGCCATTAAAGCTCAAATAATTGATGGATAATAATTGATGAAAATGATGCGCTGTCCTGTAAATGGATTAAGAAATATTTCAGAATTTTTTTATGCTGGTGAAGTTAAAAGTATGCCACATCCTGATACAGGGACTGACAGAGAATGGGCTGAATATATTTTTATTGAAGATAATATTAATGGAATAGTTAAAGAATGGTGGATGCATACACCTAGTTCAACATGGTTTATTGCAGAAAGATGTACCTCATCAGATGAAGTTACAAACACGTATTTACCTTCATCAATTTTTAAAAATAGAGTTGAATATAATTCTAATAACTAAATGTAGATATGAGACTAACAGGACATAAAGGATCGTATATTAATCGTAATCAAAGGATTCCTTTTGTATTTGAGGGTAAACAATATTACGGTTTTGAAGGTGACACTATAGCTAGCGCACTTATAGCTAACGATGAACTTATTCTATCTAGGTCATTTAAATATCATAGACCACGCAGTGTATTGACTATGTCTGGTCATGATGCAAATTCACTAGTTCAGGTTGGCGAAGAACCAAATGCTAGAGCAGATAAGTATGAGATTACATCTGGTCTGATTGTTGGAGGCCAAAATTTTTATGGTAGTTTGAAAAAAGACCGCGCAAGAATTTTGAATCACTTCAGTCGTTTTCTACCCGTAGGATTTTATTATAAGACTTTTTTTCGACCAAAAGGTATCTGGAATTATTGGGATATATTAATTCGTAATTTTGCTGGACTAGGTAAAGTAGATACTAATGCAAAAAAATACGAAAGTGATAAAGAATATAAGTTTTGTGATGTTGCAGTTATCGGTGCAGGACCGGCTGGCCTATCTGCAGCAATTGAAGCAGGTAACTCAGGTGCGGATACTATTCTAATAGATGAAAATAAATTGCTGGGTGGATCATTAAATTATGCTCGTTTTGATATTGATAGAACTGAAGTTATTCAACTTCGTGATGAGATGATTAATCAGGTAGAGCAAAATCCTAATATAACTGTTTACACTAATGCGACATGCACAGGCTGGTTTGCAGAAAATTATCTGACAGTGATGTGCGAGAATAAAATGTTAAAAATACGTGCAAAACATGTGATAGCAGCTACCGGTATACTAGAGCAACCAATTATTTTTAGGAATAACGATTTACCAGGAGTCATGCTGTGTAGTGCAATTCAACGATTGATCAATTTGTATGGTGTATCTCCTGGCTCAAAAGTATTGATAGCGACTACATCCAGTGATGGTTATGCTACTGCTCTAGACTTAATTGAAGCAGGA
>JBCDBX010000143.1:0-2670 GCA_039182865.1 Pseudomonadota bacterium | reverse complement strand
GAACTTGCGAAAGATTGGCGAACTGATCGTATGTTGCGTCGACTAGAAGCCTTACTGGCGGTTGCCGACAATACCACCTCATTAATTATTTCGGGTAATGGTGATGTGATTGAACCCGAAGATTCACTCATTGCGATTGGTTCAGGTGGCCCTTTTGCTCAAGCGGCAGCGCGTGCGATGTTAGATCATAGTGAGCTAGATGCCCGTGCCGTTGTTGAAAATGCATTGGGTATTGCTGCAAGCATTTGTATTTATACAAATACCAACACCACGATAGAAGAATTATAAGTTCAAAAGGAATTGATGATGTCTAACATGACACCACGAGAAATTGTCCAAGAATTAAATCGTCATATTGTTGGCCAGGATGATGCCAAACGTGCAGTTGCTATAGCTTTGCGTAATCGCTGGCGACGCATGCAATTACCCGAGGCTTTGCAAGTTGAAGTCACGCCTAAAAATATACTCATGATTGGTCCTACCGGTGTGGGCAAAACCGAAATCGCACGCCGCTTAGCAAAACTTGCCAAAGCTCCTTTTATAAAAATTGAAGCGACAAAGTTTACGGAAGTCGGTTATGTGGGCCGTGATGTTGAATCGATTATTCGTGATTTAACTGACAGTGCGATCAAGATGATACGCGAGAGTGAAATGAGTAAAGTTCAGTTTCGTGCAGAAGAAGCAGCAGAAGAAAGAATTCTCGACATTTTGCTGCCGCCACCTAAAGCGGATAGTTTTGATAGTAATGATAGTTCTCATCAATCTGATTTTGCCAGTGACACACGCCAAAAGTTTCGTAAGAAATTACGCGAAGGTGATTTGGATGATAAAGAAATAGAACTGGAAGTGAGTGCAAACCCTGTCGGTATAGAGATAATGACGCCGCCAGGCATGGAAGATATGGCAAGTCAGTTACAAGGTATGTTTCAAAATATGGGCACACCACGTAAACGCAAAAGTAAAATGAAAATCAAAGATGCGTTCAAAGCACTGACTGATGAGGAAGCACATAAACTGATTAACGAAGAAGAAGTAAAGTCCAAAGCGCTAAATCAAGTTGAACAAAATGGCATCGTCTTTTTAGATGAAATTGATAAAGTGGCTAAACATGGGGAGACCAGTGGCGCTGATGTCTCAAGAGAAGGTGTACAACGTGACTTACTACCATTGGTGGAAGGCTGCACCGTGTCAACAAAGCATGGTACTGTAAAGACAGATCATATTTTATTTATTGCCTCAGGTGCATTTCACTTGTCAAAGCCCACGGATCTGGTGCCCGAGCTCCAAGGACGATTACCTATCCGTGTCGAACTCAATGCACTCTCAGTGGATGATTTTGTACGTATACTGATTGAGCCGAGTGCCTCTTTGACTGAACAGTACATCGCTTTAATGGAAACAGAAGGTGTTAAACTCGCTTTCACAGATGAGGGTATCAAATGCATTGCGCAAATTGCATTTAATGTAAATGAAACCACTGAAAACATTGGTGCGCGTCGTTTGCATACAATCATGGAGCGCTTGTTAGAAACTATTTCATTTGAAGCACCAGATAAAAATGGCGAAGAAATCGTAATAGATGAAAACTATGTAAATGAGCATGTTTCGGAATTAAGTAAAGACGAAGATCTCAGCAGATACATCTTATAAAGAGAATAAAATGGCAAAAGTAACCCCAACAGAAATTCAGTTACATCAAAAATCACGCATCCTTGAAATTGCTTTTGATGATGGTGAGCGCTTTGAACTTAGCTGTGAATACCTTCGCGTCTACTCTCCCTCAGCAGAAGTGATGGGGCATGGTCCAGGGCAAGAGGTCCTTCAAATAGGTAAGGAAGATGTAAACATCACCGCAATAGAGCCAGTTGGTAATTATGCTGTTAAGCTAGTATTTGATGATAACCACAACTCAGGATTATATAGCTGGGAGCATCTTTATAATTTAGGTAAGAACCACGAAGAAAAGTGGAAAGATTACTTAGAAAGATTAGAAGCCGCGGGGCATAAACGTAGAACACACTAATGAGTGAAGAAACTCACTTCGGTTATACCAAGGTCAGCCCAAGAGAAAAAACGCAAAGGGTTCGGCAAGTTTTTGAATCCGTCGCGGATAACTACGACCTCATGAATGATTTGATGTCGTTGGGCTTACACCGACTATGGAAAAAGTTTGCACTTCATATTGCCGCTGTCAGGCCCAAACAAAGTATATTAGATCTCGCGGGGGGTACGGGCGATCTTGCGGCAGAGTTACACAAACGTGTCGGTAATGAAGGGCAAGTTGTGTTATGTGATATCAACGGTCCTATGCTGGCAAGAGGTCGCGAACGTATGATCGATCGTGGTCTGTTAAAAAATTTATTCTATGTGCAAGCGAATGCGGAATGTTTGCCGTTTGCAGACAATAGCTTTGATTGCATCACCATGGCGTTTGGTCTGCGTAATGTCACGTATAAAGAAAAATGCTTGGCGTCGGCTTATCAAACATTAAAACCTGCAGGTAAGTTTATGGTGTTAGAGTTTTCTAAGCCTAATGATTTATTAAAGCCTGCTTACGATACCTATTCATTTTCAGTACTTCCCTGGTTAGGTAAAACCATAGCAAAGGATGAAGAAAGTTATCGATACTTGGCAGAGTCAATTCGTATGCATCCCGATCAAGCAACATTG
>JBCDBX010000142.1:0-2804 GCA_039182865.1 Pseudomonadota bacterium | reverse complement strand
ACCGATAATTGAATGAATATGGCTGGTCATTAGGCAGTAAGCATGAATATTTAAGCCTTTATACTTCTGACAATATTTCAAACTGTCGATAACTATTTCTCTGTATTCATCACGTATAAAAAGGTCAATCCAGTTCACTACTGTACAAGTGATGAAGTAGATGGCGTTTTGATCACGAATGGCATATTTACGTCCCATTCGATGAAGATAATTCTTTTAAATTCAATACGAGCGGACGCTCTTGCTAATAAGTCAGGTCGTAGAACCGCTGGTGCTTAACCTATGACCAGTTGACAGTCTAAAATTAGGTGAGAAGGGTTATACTAAAACTCTATTTCTGATTCTTCCACCAATTCCGCACTTTCTCCATTGGTGGCAAGAAAGATTATCGCAATTTCAGAGATTACACCAACTAAAAGCTTAGCATATTTTGGCTCCAATCCTTTGAAATGGGCATCTTTTCCGTGGCCTGTTCCATAAGCATTTCTCAGTTCTGCTACGCCATGAACAATAACAGAAATTCCTTTCAGAATTTGCTTAATAGATTTCTCTGCTTTTTCAGCATTCTCCGCTTGTTTAGGTGTAAAGTCTAGAACGGAAGTAGTCTCATTTAAAAGTTTGGACAAGTTCCAGTTTGGATCAGCAGATACTCCTTTTTGTTTAAGGATAGAGGCACAAGTTGTTTCAAGGAGTTCCTTTGCGGTCCCAATCGCCAAATCTGTGTTGTCGTCAACGGCATTAGTCATGATGCCAATTTTATTGTTTACATATTCAGTATTTAGATAACTCTTAATTTGGAATTTTTTTGATTCAAGATGAGCCATGCCAATGGTTTTAAGCCTCCCTGTAAAAACTGGTTTACCCGAAATCTCATCCGTTTTTGTTATTTCAAATCCATCTGGTTCTAAGTGCTTGTTGTAAATATCGAGGATACGATCCATATCTTCATTTCTAACTGCGGGGTGTAGCGTTTCTGTTAAAAAGTTAAGGTATTCTACATCCTTGCAGTGCGTTAAATTAAATCTGCTGTCTGTGAAAATCCAATCAGGTTCCCAGTCGGAATTCACATCCATATGCTGATAGATGTCCTTATAAGCATTGTTAAATTGAGGTCTGTAATCAGTTGAAGGCATAGAATTCAAACTCCTCGTCTATACTATAATCATCGTTCCACTCAATCAAAACCTTGATTTTATCAATATCTGGCCGGTCAAGTTTCTTAATCAGCTCATAGCTATCAAGGGGGATGTTATTATAATCATCAGCAGGGGAGCCGGCACTACCATTAATGGAATAATATATTTTCTTGCCGTTGCTGGTAACTACCAGGTACGCGGATTTAGGATCAAACCTACTTCGTGATCTTAGCTTATATAGACCGGGTGTTAGTTTCATGGTAAGACGAAAAAACTAAAAATATTAGTATTTTGTAATCTAAAATGCATTACAATATTTGAGTGTCCAGAAAGGGGCAGTGAATGTACCTGTGATATCAATCAATTCACCATCATTGGTTAATAAACCTACAATCTTAAACTCTCCCTCCATCACATGCGTATAATAACGGAGTGGAATATATTCTTCAAAGTCTAGGACATATGTAATCTTGTTCACCTTGAAGTATGATCTTTCTCTATCAAGGCTGTCCACGCCCGTGTCATAGCGGATTTCTTTAATATTCGGATCACCATTGTAGCTGTTAATAATCATAGTTACTGCGACCGTGCTATCTGCAAGATCAGCACATTCTCTAAATTGCGGCGAATTAGGTTCTCTTAATTCGCAGAACTTGAAACTCCCTGTTTTTCCAAAAATGTCAAATAGCTCCTGTCGTTCAAAACAATCAGGGTAACTGTCGTAGCTTTTATGTGGTTTAAAATGCGTCCTGAATCGAAAAGTCCAGCCTCGTTGTTGGTCAGTAAACCAGACTGCATCACCAAATCTAGTATGCCACATATCGCTATGGGTATCGGCAGTTACGATCATTCTATGCTTAATTGAAAGCCAACTCGACTTAGCGTAATATTCCAAGGTTGTATCACCCAAATCAATGCTTGCAATATATGCCAATGTATCTCTAGCCTCAATTGGTTCAGCTACTTCGTTATTACTCTCACATCCAACGGAAATGACAATAAAAAAAACTACAGTAACTAGGATTAAATAATTTATGGCTAGTTTCATAAATGAAACGTAAGATAATTTCATTAAGTGGCAATATAAAACTCTAGTGCACTACCTCAAAAAGAAACTTGTGCTTTTATGCGGGCGATCTACTTTACGTACTTGATATGGTCTCGATGATTTCTTTAATGTCCTCCATTTTCAAATATTTTTCGTGTTAAAAATTAATTTGATGTGGAAGGTAGGAAGTGTGTTCGAGGGGAATTAGGACGTGGATTAAACGCAGTAAAGGGTGAAAATACCCTAGGTAGGGTATTGAAATCAAAGCGCAGAGGAAAAAACGACATATCAAAAATTTAAAGACTTCCTTCTAAATAATAGGGTAATAGCAATTCTTTTGCTAATATTTCACTGGTCGTAGCATCCGCTACGACCAATTATCCGCTTGAGCGTCCGCTCAAAACTTACTCAATATAAACTAAATCGATTAAACCAAGGGCATCACATTCATAGGAAGCACAACTACTCCATATCCAAGCACTAGGATCACTAACAAAACCGGCTTCAACTGGATTATTATGGATATAATTCAATCGCTGATCCATCATTTCATTCGTACTTAGTTCAATAGGATGGTTATGCTGTTGCCATAGTTGGAATGTTGAGTTACGTTTATTCTT
>JBCDBX010000141.1:0-2906 GCA_039182865.1 Pseudomonadota bacterium | reverse complement strand
TGGAATGCTTGGTGATAGAAATTATAGTCTGATTGATCAAACAAATAATAAGATCGCCAGCGCTAAATATCCCAAAAAATGGGCTAAGATTCTTGAGCTAAGCGCTGAATTTTTGGAGCAACCAAGTCTGGAAGGTAAGCTCCCTCCTGTTCGAATTACCTCTTCTGATGGTCTTGATATACTCAGCACAGATCAAAATGTAGATACCTTTATCTCTGAATTTGTGGGTCGACCTGTCAAGCTAACAACAGCTCGGCCAGTAAAAATGAGTTTAGAACGCTTGGATCCTCTTGAGGATGAAGAAACAATCCTCGATATTGGAGACATAATGTCGAAGACTAAATTTTCTGATTATGCGGATGTGCATTTACTAACGACTGCTAGCCTTCAGGCACTCTCCGAGATTTCTCCTGATCAAAACTTCGATGTAAAAAGATTTCGCCCTAATTTAGTCATTAAAACAGAATCAGGCTTGGATGGTTTTGTAGAAAATGATTGGATAGGAAAGACGATTGTTATCGGTGAGAGCGTTCGATTAAACATCACTGACCCAACGCCCCGTTGTGCGATACCAACTTTAGGCAATGGTGAATTGCCAGATGATCCAAAAGTTCTAAAGACAATAGTTGAGCACAATATGCGTGAAGTGCCATATTTAGAAAATAAAGCATTACCGTGTATTGGTAATTATGCATTTCTAGTCCAAGATGGAATGATTTCAATTAATGATCCAGTCTGGATTGAATAAGGCAGTCAATATCAGTGCTAGCGCATTAAGCAGACCTTAAAATCAGCAGTATTAATTGAGACTTCAAGAGGGAGGGTTTATAAATTCTAATATAATATTCAATATGCATCATTGTATTATAAGAAATTAAGATCAAAATACGATTTGGCTATGGTGCTGAAGTCATATTCAGTGATGGCATCTAGATTTAAACACATAATAACTATCTCTAAATCTCAATTAACATAAATTAAATGCAAGCCGACCTCCTCACGAAAGTTATTCTCCCTGCCGCTCTTTTCCTGATCATGTTTGGGATTGGTCTTTCTCTAAGACTCACTGATTTTAAAAATATTTTTAAGTCACCTAAAGTGGTGGGTATTGGCTTATGTGCGCAAATGATCTTGCTGCCTGTGATTGCTTTTGTCATTGCGGTGGCGCTTAAGCTCCCACCAGAAATCGCGGTGGGTTTAATTATTATTGCATTAGCACCAGGTGGTGCGACATCGAATATGTTTACTTATCTCGCAAAAGGGGATGTGTCTTTATCGATTACGCTAACCGCACTTGCGAGTGTAATCACGCCTTTTACGATTCCACTCCTTGCGGATTTGAGTATGACTTATTTTATGGGCAGTAATGTGGCGTTTAGTTTGCCGGTAGGTAAAACCATTATTCAGTTATTTATGATTACCGTGATTCCTGTCGCACTCGGTATGCTTGTGTTGGCTTATTTAAGTAATCTTGCCAAAAAAATAGAACCTATATTTAAATGGCTGTCTATTTTATTTTTATTATTTATCATCGCACTCATTGTATTGAAGAATGTTGATAGCATGGCAAGCTTTTTTGCGCAAGCAGGGTTTGCGACCTTATTACTTAATGTCATCTCACTATTAGCGGGTTACCAACTAGCTAAACTAACTAAGTTATCTCAACCTCAATCCATCACGGTGGGTTTTGAAGTTGGTATTCAAAATGGCACTTTGGCTTTGGTAGTGGCAGGTACCTTAATTGGTAATAGTATGATGATGATTCCCGCCGTGACTTATTCATTAATTATGTTTGTTACCGGTGCCTTATTTGGCTGGTGGATGAGTAAACGCAAATAAGATCAGAGAGTTACTCTTACTAGCGTGGCCAGTACACATCATCTCATATCAATTAGAGTGTGATACTCTTTTCGTTGTATATTTTTAGCCATTAAATTAGAGCTTTTCTCCAACAGGGTCATGGTTAATGTTCGAAGTGTGATAATGAATGAGTCATTACGTGATGCATAAACTAGCTAGCATATTCTTTATATTATTTATTCTGATAGGGATCAGTAATGCTGATTCTCTTTATCAAAAAGAAGACAATGTCTCTGAAAACGAAACAACCTTATATATCTATCGTCCAAACTTATTTTTTAATGTTGCAAGTTCTCCCAGTGTTTTCTTAGACGATCAAAAGCTATTTGACCTTAGGAATAATACTTATTCGGTGGTCCATATTTCACCGGGTGAGCATACGTTACTTGTGCAGCGTTCTATGCCCAGATCCAGATGGTATGCCGGCCCAATGACATTTACACATTCATTCAAAGCGAACGAAACATACTATATTCGCATTTCACCTGAACAACCAAAATCATCTATGCAAGGTGAGGTAGTGGCCAAAGCAGGCAACGCCAGCATTATGCTCACTTCTGAAACGGCTGCACAGCCTGAAATTTCAAAAACCAGACGATTAAATTGATATCTAATCTATAGTCTCATCCACAAATTCCATTAAGTAATCGTTTGGTAGGCTTCAATAAGTTGCTATCCTTTGCTATTTCAAAAATAACTTATGGTGAATCATTGTTATGTATGCAGTTATCCGACATCACAACGTCAAAGGTCCTGAAGTTGATGAGTTAGCGAGGCAGGGTAGAGAAGATTTTGTGCCCATCATTAAACAAATGGAGGGTTTCGTATCCTACTCGATAGTGACTAGTGAAGATTTAGTGACGACGATTAGTTTGTTTGAAAATAAAGAGGCGGCTGAAGAATCTACGCGCAAAGCGATAGCCTGGGCAGCCAATCATGTCACAGAGTTCGAAGTGCCTACCGAAGTCATTCAAGGCGATGTGGTGGTGCATGAATTGCAGCAAGCGCTATAGTTTATGAGAGAACTATTTTTAAGATGACGAGTG
>JBCDBX010000140.1:0-2953 GCA_039182865.1 Pseudomonadota bacterium | reverse complement strand
GATATCTTTATGAATGAATATCCCTTTTGCTGCTTGTTTAATAGCATCACTGATAAAATCATGAGCATCATAACGTTCACCTTTTAAAGCGATAAATAAGTCGCCCTCCTTAATATTGCGAGTGTCCGTTGATATTCCACGGATAGCAGCATCCTCCCCAAGCAACTCACCTTCAGCCATCAAAGCGATATCGCTCATGTATAACCAATCAACCATGAGCAAACTTTGCCAGTTCTTCTCTAGCCACTTCGACATCATTAAAGAAATATTTTTGATTGCCAATCAGTTGCGTAGTCTCATGACCTTTACCGGCAATTAATACTGCATCATTCTTGTTTGCATTATTTAAGGCCTGAGAAATAGCTTTTCTTCGATCAAGAATGGCAGTAAATTTTGCATGATCAACACAGCCGCGGATTATCTCGTCGATAATAACTTGTGGATCTTCGCCACGTGGATTATCTGAGGTTATAATTATTTCATCAGCAGACTCTGTTGCAACTCTTCCCATCTCTGACCGCTTGCCTTTATCACGATCACCTCCACAACCAAAAACGCATATTAAATTACCCTGGCAATGTACACGTATAGCGTTTATTGCTGCTAATAATGCGGAAGGTGTATGAGCAAAATCAACAATAACAGAAATATCCAAATCATTTTTAATGATTTGCATGCGGCCAGGTACTGCATGTATTTGATTTATTGCCTGAATTATATCTATTTCACTTTTACCTAAGCTTATTAATATTGAAATGACTGCCAATATATTCAGCACATTAAATTCACCCAGAAGCGGAACAGTAACGTGATATTCCTTATCAAGTATGCATACTGCTATATTCATACCTTGCGGATGAAATTCAACATTTCGAGTATAAATATCAGCATCAGTTGATTTAATTGAATATGTTATTAGTTGACAGGTATTTATAAGTTCATCACACCATCTACGACCTATAGGATCATCAAGATTAATGACCACACATTTTGGATAATGATCAAAAAATAGTTTCGCTTTAGCTCGTATGTATTCTTCAACTGTCTCATGATAATCAAGATGGTCACGTGTGATATTGGTCAACACTGCAGTATGTACATCGATATTTTGTAAGCGGTTCTGTGAAAGACCATGAGATGAAGCCTCAACCGCCACCACACCACACCCACGCTCCTCTAGTTGGTGGTATTCTTTGGCTAATCGTGATTGTGGTGGCGTTGTATGTGTTGAAGCCTTCAAGGACGAGAGTCGCCCATAACCCAAAGTACCTATTAACCCACACGCCTCGCCAGTATTCTCCAAAGCTTGTGCTGTTAAGTAAGCAACCGATGTTTTTCCGTCAGTGCCTGTGATGGCGACTGTTTTAATTTTACTATCAGATTGTTTATAAAATCGTAATACAATATCATTCAACTTTTCATATAGCTTGTTAACTGCAATGACAGGTATTGAATATTTTTTGTCAGTAAATTCTTTCTTATAATAATCTTCATAGAGAATCGCAACGGCACCATTGGCAATTGCTTCTGTACAATACTTATTGCCCGAGATTGCTAAAAATAAGTCGCCACTCTCTATATCGCCGCTAAACTCGCTCATTCCTGTGACGAAAGTATTATCTTTATCTGAGACATCTATCCAATCAGATAATAATTCTCTAAGCGAACAACGAAGTTGGAGGTTACTCTGACTCACTAATCCCTCGCATCTACAAGAAAATAATCATTTCGATCACGACTAAATTTATCGGGTGGCACATTCATCAAACGAAGCGCGCCCTCAGATACTTTTGAGAAAAGTGGCGCTGCCACTTCTCCACCATAATAACCATCTTGAGTTGGCTCATCGATCACAGCTACTACAACAATCTTTGATTGTTTTACTGGCGCCATACCCGCAAACAAAGAAATATATTTCTCTTCTGTATATTGTCCGCCTAAGGATTTTTTAGATGTACCCGTCTTACCTGCAGCTGTGTAAGTTTGCATACTTGCACGACGGCCCGTACCCTCCGCTGAAACAACGCCCTTAAGCATTTCTCTAACTTTGGTTGCCGTTTTGGATGACATGATACGTTGAGCAGAATCTGGCTGATCATTTGCGATAAAAGATATGGGTAACAGAACACCATCACTTGCAATCACAGAATATGCACGTGCTAATTGCAAAGCAGTGGTCGACATTCCATAACCATATGCCATCGTCACACGTTGTGACTTACTCCAAACAGTATAACTATCAAGCTTACCTTCACGTTCACCTGGAAAACCTGACCCTGAAAGTTGACCAAATCCTACGGCTTGATATTGATCCCAGAGGATTTCTTCATTTAATTTTAATGCGACTTTTACCGCTCCCACATTACTCGACTTCACCAATAAGGTTTTCATATCTACAACACCGTAATTTTTAAAATCACTTACCTGTAGACCTGCAAAATTGAAATAACCGGGCGCTGTGTTAACTTTACTAACAGAACGATATGTTCCACTTTCCAAAGCCGCTGCAATAAGAAAAGGTTTCACCGTAGAACCTGGTTCAAATACATCTGTAATTGCACGATTACGGATAGAATTGTATTTTGCATTACTGCGATCATTTGGATTGAACGCAGGTAAATTGACCATCGCTAAAACTTCACCCGTATCGACAGATAAAACCACAACAGAACCTGCTCTTGCGGCATGCTTGTTTACTGTTCGTTTTAATTCTCGGTATGCTAGATACTGAATACGTTTATCTATGGATAGATTAAGATTTTTCCCTGGACTGGATTCTTTAATCAATCCTATATCGGCAACAATTGTTCCGTAGCCATCTTTAATCACACGCTTTTTACCAGGCTCGCCATGCAACCAATCATCAAAAGCCAGTTCCAATCCTTCCAGTCCTTGATCATCAATATTGGTTAAACCCACAATATGTGCTGCCATTTCACCTGCGGGATAATAG
>JBCDBX010000139.1:0-3214 GCA_039182865.1 Pseudomonadota bacterium | reverse complement strand
ATGCAGTTTATATTGCAGAATTACGCCGACCCCGTGCAAGCAGGAGTGTATTTAATTGCGCTGCGCATGAAGCGTGAAACAGAAGAAGAGAATGGTGGGAGTTTGCAGGCGGTTTTAGAAATGACAGACCGCATGACAGCGGATGTGGATAAGGTAGTTGATATTGCCGAGCCATATGATGGCTATATGCGTGGAGCCCCAGTAATCGCATTTCTACCTGCACTATTGGCTGCGTGCGGCTTGCCTGCAGTTAGTCATGGTCTTGAAGAAGTAGGACCAAAGTTTGGTGTAACGCACAGAAAAGTTTTGCGTGCAGCTGGGATTAATGTTGATTACACACCTCAACAAGCGGTTGCAAGAATAAATAATCAGGAAATTAGCTGGAGCTATATCGATCAAGCGCAGTACTGTAAACCTTTGCATGATTTAGTACCACTAAGAAAACGAATCATTAAACGGCCTGTGTTAACCACAGTAGAAGTATTAGCCAAACCCATATGTGGAAAGAAGTCGACTCACTTAATGACTGGATACGTGCATAAGCCATACCCTCCTGTATACGAAAAATTGGCGAAGCTTGCCGGTTTCGATTCATCTGTAATTATTCGTGGTGTTGAAGGGGGAGTTACGCCAGCACTGAACAAGCCAGCAAAATATTTCGAATTTCAAGGCATAGATGGTTCGTTAAATGAAATAAATGTTGCTCCTGAAGAGTTATCTATCGAACAAAAACAGCGTTGTGTGCCAGTACCTTCAGAAGCAAAGTCATTAAATAATGGAGAAGAGGTAGTGGATGTTGATGCACTATCAAAGGCCAGTGCTGAAGCAGGAATTGCGGCAATATCTGGCGAAGAAGGTCCAGCAAAAGATTGTTTGCTGTATTCGGCAGCCATTATGCTTAGACATCTAGGAAAAGCAGATTCACTTAAAGCAGGGGCTCAACTGGCCTCTGATGCAATCGCTTCGGGAGAAGTGATTAAACGTTTTCAAGCTAATTAAAAGACATAAAACAGGAGTAATACTATGGATCAAGCATATCGTGATGCAATTACAAAAATGGAGGAACAAGGCGTAGACCCCGAGTACGTACTAGGTTGGCAAGGAGGTTATTTAGGTCATCCGGAACGTGAAGAGCAGCGTGTTACAGATGCATATAGTGCAGGCTATGAAGATGGTCAGGAAAAATCAACTGACAATATGTCTAATTGGGTCAAATGAGAATTAGAAAATAATTCGGCAAAAAAAGAACCCCGCATCGGCGGGGTTCTTTTTTTATTAGCAGTTGAATTTAGAATTAAGCAGCAGCTACGCTCGTTGCTTGTGGGCCTTTAGGGCCATCTTCCACATCAAATGTGACTTGTTGTCCTTCTTTCAAAGTTTTGAAGCCATCTCCTTGTATTGCACTGTAATGTACGAATACATCTGCGCCACCATCATCTTGAGAAATAAAGCCGAAGCCTTTTGATTCGTTAAACCATTTAACACTACCTGTAGCCATAAAAATATACCTTTAAATATCAATTAAAAAGAATGTTGCGTACAGGAAATGATAAAGATGGATCAAGGGGTATCACTTAGGAAACAACAACTTGCCAATTACAAAATCTGCAGCAGATGTAACTATAAGCCAAGCCGTTTGAGATTTCTAGCATAAATACTCACCATTTGACTGCATTTTTTAGCAAATAGTGCAGCATATATTACAAATATATTAAAAACATAAATTTAGGTGAACTAGTTAGAAGTTTTTACGAATTGCTGATAGGACTCTTCTTCAAGCGGATAGGTAATGAGATTATCTCCATTAAACATTTCCCAGACTAAGCCTTGAGCTTGATCAATTTTATAGATACTCCATTTATTAGTGCCAGTTAGGTTAAGCACGATTAAAGGAATTTTATGATCGAGGTCCCTGAGTATGTTTATATATATTTCTTTCGCAGCTTCTAAGTCTTCTTCTGATTCATTTAATTGATTGGTAAGTCGTAACGCATATTTGGTTCGTGCAAGTTCCGCTAATGCACCACGAGTTGGATGTATAGTTTGATCACCAATGGTTAGTTCAACAATTTCATTATAACTGTCTTCGGGTTTTTCAACTGAGTACTCATATCCACTTATTAAAGGTTTGCGATTAGCAATATATGAAGTCGAAGACCATGACTTGCAGGATGCATCCTGTGTTGGGCACTTTCCATCTTTAGTAGTTTTCGAGATGAATAAGTAATGTTCGCGATTCTTGCGTGTGAGTAAATCATCTAGGGGAGTTTGTATTTGAAGATCAACCTCGCGCGCAGATAAACTTATGCAGCCTTCATATGTATTTTGTTTAATCTCCTTGAGCGTGACCAAGTGGAAATAATCCATATCTGAAGATACTAGAAATAAGCTATCTGAGAAATCAATTTGTTTACCATTTGTTTGCGATTGTCGGCCTTGCGCGACGAGCACATAATTTTGGTCGGCAAAAAATTCATAAAGCTGAGAAAGAGAACCACTGGCGCAAGTAATCTCTTTTAGACTAATTTCTTCTTTCTCGTTTGCATGTGAATTATAAAATAGCGACAAACTTAAGACTGCGACAACTAAACTAAATATTTTCATTCTATTTCTATATTAGTTAATCATTCTTCACCATAGACACCGCCTTTTGGCATAGGAGGCATATCAAAATTTGCTTCTTCGAGCGAATCTCCCATTCCTAGCATCACGCGATTAATGCCTTTAACAATTTTTGGTGCCTCTACATCAATCACATAATCAGGAATCCACTTCTTATCTTTCTCACCCATCATTTCCATGATCTGATTACCAAGAATTCTTTTTAAGCTAAATCCTGGACCTGACTCTTGGTCATAGCTGCATTCAGAGTAGTCATCCATACGTTGATTAAGTAATTCAACAAACTGGTTGCGATATTCTCCAGGTCCACTCGCATCGACACGATTGCTTTGCACTAAATTTGCTAAACAGACACCAAGAGCATTTATAAATCGTATACGCTCTTCTTCTTCTAACTCGCCATAGGTCATGCGATCAACCAAATGAAGGGAGAATGCTAGATATTCAGTAATAACATCTAAACGTTGAGCTTGAGTATTGGTTTCAAAACCTTCATTCTCAAGATTCAAGCAACCATCGGCCGCAAGTAGCCAAACATTACTACTTATGGCAGATGCAATTTGTTCAGGGCTACGTTCTCGGTTTTTTTGAT
>JBCDBX010000138.1:0-3231 GCA_039182865.1 Pseudomonadota bacterium | reverse complement strand
CAACTTGGGTGTGGCAGGGCAAGGCATCGACACCCTGTTAGAGACTATTGAAGCAGCCGAAGGTTTGCCAATGCACTTAGCACATGTGCAGTTCTATGCCTACGATCGAGAAGGATCATTTGAATTTTCTTCAGCGGCAGCAAAGTTAATTAACGCATGGCAAAAACATCCAAATATCACGATGGATGTTGGACAAGTTTTGTTTGGCAAAACCGTGACAATATCATCCGATCTTTTAGCCCAGTTTAATAATCGCGAATATGCAAAACCTAATAAAGCTGTATTTGTAGATCTTGAATGTGAGGGAGGTGGCGGTATTGTTCCTTATGAATATCAAGAAGCTAATTTTATTAACACGCTGCAGTGGGCAATTGGACTTGAACTGTTTTTATTAGCGGATGATCCCGCACGTATTTTTTTCACTACTGACCATCCCAATGGTGCACCCTTTACTCGTTATCCCGAGTTATTTCACTTATTGATGAGTGCAGATTATCGAGCTGAGGTTATGGCAAGACTCAACCAAGATGCAATCGCTATGACCATGCTGCCCGATTTAAAACGCGAATATACTTTGAACGAAATTGCGATCATGACACGAAGTGCAGCGGCCCATCTCATGGGGTTACACGATCGAGGAAGTTTGGCCCCAGGATGCATCGCTGATGTGGCAGTTTATACCCCACAAAGTGATATAGGTGCCATGTTTGCGCGTGCTAACATGGTATTTAAATCAGGCCAGCAAGTCGTTAGCGAGGGCCAAGTTATTGCAACCCCAAACGGTCGTGGCCTGCATACTTTACCCGCTTATGATCTTAAGTACGTTGAACACACTCTTAAAGATTATTACTCGCGCTACATGACAATACAGGTCGGCAATATGCGAGTCGAACACGGATTTGATGATGCATCAGGATATGAGCGTTTTGTTAACGTACCAGTAGCTGATGCATGAATGACAATTTAATTGTTAGCTTCATTCCAACAAAATTTGTTACAAGTCTGAAGAATTCACCAACCCACATACGTTTTAGTCACCATTAAGTCAGTTATGAAAGAATTTGAAAAAATGACAACGACAGATGTGATTAATGCGCAACAAGCATGGGTCGAGGCGATCATTACACAAGATATAGATTCATTGCTGAAGCTATATGACTTTGGTACCAAAGAAGCTCCATTATTATTTAAACCTACCTTGACTGATGTCATCCGTCTGGATAAAGCTGGTACAAAATCCTATTTTGCAGGTGGTGATTCAGACTATCCATATGATGTTGGATTTTTAAATTATGGTTGGAGAAAAGTAGAGTTTCAAAGTGCTGCAGGTCCCATCCTGATGGCAGGCGGCTTGGAATATAAAGATATGGGTCGTTATACTTTCGTCAATAAAAATGGCGATGCTACCCGTGCAGATTATACTTTTGCATACCACAAGCTTAATGGCAAAGTACTGATATCACTTCATCACTCTTCATTAACTTGGATACCTCATTCCAGATAGTAGAGAATGTCATTCTCCAAAGATGCCCCGGTAGCTCAGCTGGATAGAGCGTCCCCCTCCTAATGAGAAAATTATTAAATTATTTCTTTATAATCAATAGCTTATAAATCATCGATTTGACACAATGGCACAATTTATGGCACACACAGACGATTCAGTAAGTTACACACTTGTATCAACACATTCACTTGTGATCAGTATTTGTATTGAATTCTGAAACTAACTATCGCTATCTGTTTCCTTTACAGGAACTTTGGCCGTAGGGGCAACCTGGGATGCTGGCCCACAATGAACATCTTGATCATCAAAAAATATATCGGCCCTAAATGCATCAATGAAATCTCTTTTTGTTATGCCACCCAAAAAATGAACTTCATCTAATCTAACATTCCATTCTTTGAGAGTTAGCACTACTCTCTCATGTGCTGGACTGTTCCTCGCTGTGATTAATGCAGTTCGAATTGGGCATTCACCTGGAGCAAAATCTTTCTGAACTCTGGAAATTGATTTTAATAACTTAGCAAATGGGCCCTCGGGTAAGGGTTTTTCGGCATTTTCTTTCTCATGCTCTAGGAAAGCATCTAAACCATGCTCCTTGAAAATACGTTCGGACTCATCTGAAAATAAAACTGCATCTCCATCGAACGCAATTTTAATAATTTTCTTATCTTGTTTTGTAACAGGTGTGAATTTTCTAAAGCTATATATTTTTGCAGCAGCATGCCCCGCATTCACCGCCTCTTGAACATCACTTTCATGAGCGGAGAGAAATAAATCTACTCTGTATGGAATTAAATACCGGGCAATTGTTTCTCCGCCCGTCCAAGAAGTTCTTGTTATATCTAAACCATAGTGTTCAATCGCTTTAGTTATTCTCAACATTGTTGCGGCGTTGTTTCTTGAAAGAATAACGACTTCTACTTTTCTAACTCCATCAGAATTAAGCGCAAGTATGTTTTTAACTAATCGGAATCCTGTCCCAGGTCTGGGCGTATTATCTACATGCTGAAGTTGATATTCGGTATATTCTTCAAGCCCTTTTTCTTCAAATATTTTATTCTCCTTCTCAAGATCAAATAGGGCTCTTGAAGATATTCCGATCACTAAAATATTATCTAGATCGTATGGAGGCATGAGAATTACCCCGTTATAAAATTAGTATAAAGAACTAAATTCTGTATACATTAAGTTGCATAGGAGTCATTCATATTACAACCATTTGTGACAAATGTGGCCTATTGAGTAAACTAATTCGTATCAAGTGACACAGTTAGTGGCACACACTTAGCAAGAGTGTCTCTAATTAATGATGTAACCATTTGTAATGAGAACAAATGCCCCGGTAGCTCAGCTGGATAGAGCGTCCCCCTCCTAAGGGGAAGGTCTGAGGTTCGAATCCTCATCGGGGCGCCAGACTCATGTAGGCTAATAGCTTTTCAATCAAGATAGATTTCTATATGACTTACAAGCCGCTCACATTATATTTATTGCATATCAGAGCTAATAGATAGCATCAAAAGTCTCATTTTTTTAGCAATTATTATCGAAACTGTTTTAGATCAGTTCGCCAGAAAAGCAAAAATAATAGACTCCGATCAAGGACTAATGAATTTTTTACAATTTTTTTCAAGACTAACTATGTTTGATGACAACCTTGTAATTAGTTAGCCTCTAACTTTGCTGACTTTACATAAGTTCTTGACTTAATTATTAAATTTTAAAAATTT
>JBCDBX010000137.1:0-3332 GCA_039182865.1 Pseudomonadota bacterium | reverse complement strand
TGCATAAATGTCACGGGGATCGTCGCCCATATAGACAATGTTCGCTGGCGCTAAATTGATTATCTCACTGGCATAAAGTAATGGTTCTGGATAAGGCTTGCGTTTTCCAGTGGTATCTCCACTCACAATACATGCTGCTCTTTGAGTAATCGATAGCTTCTCAAGTAAAGGTTCTGTTAACCATGCGGGTTTGTTAGTCACTACTCCCCATGGTGTTCCAGATGCTTCAATTTCATTAAGCAAATCACTCATTCCAGTAAAAAAATCGGTTTCGATGCAAATATTTTCGGCATAATGTCGCAGAAACTCTTGACGTAATTCTTCAAATTCAATCTCATCTATGACATCTGGAAAGCCTAAACGTGTGACAGCAACTGCGCCTTGAGAAACATGATTGCGAGCAATATCTGGTGCAATAGGCGCTTTATTTTTAACTTTGAGTAATTCGTTTAAGGCAATCGTTAAGTCAGGAGCGGTATCAAGTAGAGTGCCGTCCAGATCAAATAGCACAGCGTGGATCGGGGTAGGAGAAATGGGAATGCTCAAATCTTTCTTTTATAAATTAACGGTCGAGATTCAGTTTAACTAAAATCACTCGGTTAGTCGCACTTTGATGAATGATCAGGTCGCCATCTTTGCTTGGACGCATGTGGCGCACGATACCAGAATAGACGTCACCCGAAGGGATTTCCCAGCTTTGAAACGTCTCATTAGCAGGATCGAATCGGACTAGAGTATCAGGTCGTTTGCCAGATTCGTTATACCAAACAATGTCATCAATCACCGCTATTGCATAAGGATGAGATTTTGCACCACTTGGCGATGGCCACTCTTTTATTTCACCAGACTTGGGATTGAGCATGCCGAGTTTTCCTTGTGAAGAATTGACGTACCAAATTATTCCTTGGCTATCGATATCCAAACGTCGAACTGTTGTTTTTTCATTAGGCAGTTTGTATTCGCTTAAAGTCATCGTCTCTGGATCAACCTTAACTAAGCAATTACTACCGTTGCAGGCAATCCAAGGATTCCCGTTCGCATCTATTTTGATGCCATAGGGTCGCGAGCGAGGAGTAAGCATATCAACTAATTTGATATCACCAGTTTCTGGATCAAGTCGTCCCACCATATTGCTGTGCTGCAAGGTAAACCATAATATTCCCTGCTGATCGAAGATGGCGGAATGAGGGTCTTTGGCGTTGGGATCCGGCATTTCATAGACAGTAATTTCGCCTGTTGAAAGCTGTAATTTCCCCATGGTTCCATTCCCATTTCCGGTGAACCATATATTGCCTGCAGTATCTGTGGTCACAGTGTGGGGTTTAGAGTTGATAGGTAATTTAAATTCTGTCATTTCGTTTGTAGTAACATCAATGCGGCCAGCGATGTCACCCCATTGGCCTGCCCACCAAATGGAACCATCAGGTGCTTCTACCGGGTCGCGAACTCGTTGACCAAGTGTAGGTGCTATCCATTCGATAAATTCTATTTCTTTATCGCCATCAATGAGTTTAGGAGACCGTCTATTAGTCGGTGGATAATTGTCAGCGAGATAGTCTGTAATCTTTTGTTGTAGCTCTGGAGATTCAGATAGATTAATCATCGTGTTTGAGAGTGCTTGCCAATCTTCTGCAGTGTAACCAGAACTATATTGAATTAAATTTAATCCATGACAGCTGGTGCAGACGCTTTCTGTGAGTTGATGTCCGTCTTTATGCTCTGGTTTATCTGCAGCTAAAATAATAGATGAATTACACAAGAGAGCTATAAAAATTACTTTCTTATTGAGCAAATGCATCACTCCAATATTGTCTTAATAAAAAGTTAACTTCGTTGTGTGTGCATCAAGTAGTTCACACTTACATCCTTGCCTAACCAATACTTCTTAGTAATTGGGTTATAACTCATGCCAATAAGTTCCTGAGTATTTAAATTTGAGTGGCGTGCCCAGCTTTCGAGTTCTGAAGGACGAATTAGCTTTTTGTAGTCGTGAGTTCCTTTGGGGAGCAAATTAAGCACGTATTCTGCGCCGATAATAGCGAAGAGATATGACTTAGGATTGCGGTTGATGGTTGAAAAGAAAACATCCCCATTCCGCTTAACTAGATGAGAACAGGCATTTATAATGCTTTGTGGTTGTGGCACATGTTCTAACATTTCAAGACATGTCACAACATCGTAGCTTTCCGGTTCGCGCGCTGCGATATCCTCTGCAGAAATCATTTCATAGTCGACATCCAGATTGCTTTCTTTGCTATGAATGCGCGCAACAGAAAGTGGTGCTTTGCCTAAATCGATGCCTTTAACTGCCGCACCTCTTTGCGCCATGCTCTCAGATAAAATTCCGCCGCCGCAACCAATATCTAATACTCTTTTTCCGGTTAAAGAAACACGCTCATCAATGAAGTTTAGGCGTAAGGGATTGATATCGTGGAGTGGTTTGAATTCACTATCTTTGTCCCACCAGCGGTAAGCAAGGGATTCAAATTTTTCAAGCTCTTCCTGATCAAAATTATTGCTAGTATCCATATTCATTTATTGCGAAAGTTTGTCTTTCCAGTGGTGGGCTTTGCTTATGATTTCATCTTCGCTAATTGTTGTTAATGTGCGATCACGTAATAATTGTCTCCCCGCAACGAATGCATCGCAAACTCGCCCGCGTGATGTACTGTAAACTAAATGACTAAATACATCGTACATGGGTAGACTCTCCACAGTATCACAAGATATTGCAATAATATCGGCAGACTTATTTTTTTCGAGAGATCCAATTTCATCACCCAATCCTAGTGCATGTGCAGCATTTATTGTCGAAGCTTGTATGGCTTTCTGTGCACTAAAAGCTGTTGGATCTTGACTAACACCTTTGCTAACTAAGGCGGCCGTCCGCATTTCGGAAAACATGTCGAGATCATCATTACTTGCGCAACCGTCTGTGCCTATGGCTAGTCGAACATTTTTGTTTAATAACTCATGCGTCGGGCAAAAGCCGTTGGTTAACTTTAAGTTGGACTCAGGACAAGTCACAACATTTACACCTGCATCTGCAATCAATGCAATTTCTTCAGAAGTAAGTTGAGTCATATGTACGGCAATTAGATTTGGATTCACCAAGCCTAACTTTTCTAATCTTTCCAGAGGGCGCATACCATATTCATTCATACTACCTTCAATTTCGTCTTTTGATTCATGCACATGAATATGAACTTGTAAGTCTAATTCGTTCGCATAACTATTTAATTTGGTAAATGCTTCATCCGGAACAGAGTAAGGGGCATGTGGCGCAAAGATGCTACGAATGAGAGGGTCAGATTTATACTCATCAAATAAGC
>JBCDBX010000136.1:0-3363 GCA_039182865.1 Pseudomonadota bacterium | reverse complement strand
TTTTAATTGGGGATCGGGGAGTGATTACTGTCTCACACCAGCTTATCTATTTCTACTACCAGCATATTCCATACTCTGGTTCTCTGGTTTTTGGTTTTCAAAACAGTATAGATTCTCATTTAGATCATTGCCCACTTTGATCATGACTATTCTTGTGAGTGCATTTATATGTGAATTATTATCAAGCGGGAGTTTTTACCTATTCTCAGGATATTTTAGCCCGCTAAGCTTATCTGAGTTTATTGCACGTGAGATAAAGTACTTCCCTGCATACCTCTTATCTATTTATTTTTATATCAGTATCGCAGCAGTAGTACATATATACTTCTGCTTAACTAGTCCAGTTGTTCAGCGCCATAAAAATATCTAACTCTATGGTTGATGAATCTAAAGCTGAACGCTATCAAAAGCGTATGCAGCGTAAAAAAGAAGTCATTGATGCTGCCATTAAACAAGCAGATAAAGATAAAGGCTTACTATTGGTATTAACCGGTAATGGCAAGGGAAAATCGAGCTCTGCATTTGGGATGGCTGCTCGCGCTCTTGGGCATGGCATGAAGATCGGCGTCGCTCAATTTATTAAAGGTCGTACTGATACAGGAGAAGAAGCTTTCTTGAGCAAACAATCTAACGTGGTATGGCATGTATTAGGTGAAGGATTTACCTGGGACACACAAAACCTTGAACGGGATATTGAAACTGCTAAACGAGGTTGGAAAGTAGCAAAAGAGCTATTAAATAATCAAGAGATTAACTTAGTCATTCTTGATGAACTCACCTATCCTATTAAATATGGATGGCTAGACGTTGAGGAAGTTCTTTCAGATATTTCCACAAGGCCTTCTATGCAACACGTTGTGATTACTGGGCGTGCTGCCCACAAAGCACTATGTGATGCCGCAGATACTGTAACAACTCTGGAAGATACTAAACATGCTTATCATGCAGGAATACGCGCACAAAAAGGGATTGATCTATGACAAGAATATTTTGCTATCTTTTTATTGAACAATTCTTCTCGCTGCTTTAATCCCACTTTCAATGGCACCATCAATAAATCCACGCCAACCATTGGCAAGATCAGACCCTGCAAAATAAATATGACCTTGATCTTGTCGTAATACATCATAGTATTTCTGCAATTGTCCTGGTCGATATGAGCACCATGTACCAAGCGACATAGGATCTTCAGCCCAACTATGGCCAGTACTTTTTATAATTTCTATATCGGAAATAAAGTTTCGCATCCAGGTTTGCATTAATTCATAATCTTTTAAATTGACTGGCACTTCACTATAGCCAAAACCAATCATTATGGTATTTTCACCATCAAATTCATGCGCTAAAACGGCATTTAATGGACAATGCTCCATCTCACATGCACACCAAATACCTTGATAATCACCTTTGACCTTTAATATCACTTTAAATCCTGCGCCTGAATGTTTTTCTAACGCGGCATCAATTCTTTGTTGCTGTAATGGAGGGTTAAAATTTATTTGATCAATCACATTGATAGGAACCGTAAGCAAAAGATTATCTGCTTTGATTTTTTCACCCTGTTCTGTTGTAACACTCACCCGATCACCAATATCATCGACTTCAACGACTTTTGTGGAGAGTTTAATTTCTGCATTTGAATCAGCTGCAATTGCATTAACAAGTGTTGCCGTCCCCTCTTTTGTCTTATATGTCCCGACACTTTCACTGAGCGCAATTAAATTATGTCCTGATAATGCATACCAGCGCATCATTTCCACATAAGATGTATTTTGTATCTTATTATGTGCACAAGATTCTAAATAAGAAATGAGTGTAATTCGCTGCATGGGCGTGAGATCCATCTCATCAACGTATTCTAAAGCTGTTCTGGAATCTAGGCTGACTAATAAATCCCAATTAGTTTTTGCGTCATATGGTCTTGGCCATGCAGCTAATGAGTTTTCAAAATACTGTTGAAAAATAGGCATCATCTCAGTCGTCCAAGCATATCCATCGATTTCTTCAGACTTCTCACCATCAAAATAAATAACTTTCAAGTGATCGACCGTAATATTATTTTCTACATGAAGTCCATAGCGTTGTATTTCACTCCATACAAATGGCTGAGTATGATGAACATAAGCCCCGCCCAACTCTATTTGATTGTCGTCTAGATGTGTTGTCCAAGTGCGACCCCCCAGACGATCACGCGCCTCTAGCAACACGACATTTTGACCAAGCAAAGTTAGTTCACGTGCTGCAGTGACCCCCGCGAAGCCACCTCCAATAATGATGGTATCTACAGACATATGTACCCTGATAAGTTATTTTGTTTCAGTAGTGCAACTATAAGATAGTATACTCGATTCATAGAAATCAAAAATAATAACAACACCTTTAAGTCAAATCATATAAATACACTCCAACTCATCAATTACTATGATTAAAAATATAAATATCGGTGGAAGCGAAGGAAAATTAGTTTCACAACTTGCCAAACTCAGTAACCGTCATGGAATGATAGCTGGCGCAACTGGCACAGGTAAAACAGTCACTCTCCAAGTCCTTGCTGAAGGCTTTTCAAGAATTGGTGTCCCCGTGTTTGCTGCAGATATTAAAGGCGATTTATCCGGACTTGCTAACGCAGGTAAACCTCACAAGAAAATCGATGAAAGATTAGCATCGATCCCATTGCCTGATTTTAATCTTGAAGCTAACCCCGTAGTCTTTTGGGACCTGTTTGGAAAGTCTGGACATCCGATTCGCACAACCATTTCAGAAATGGGTCCTCTGTTATTAGGTAACTTACTTGAACTTAATGAAACTCAGACAGGCATTCTGTATGCATGCTTTCAGATTGCCGATGATGAAGGTCTATTACTTCTCGATTTGAAAGACCTGCGTTCTATGCTGAGTTGGATGGCTGATAATTCTGCCGAGTTAAGCAAAGATTATGGCAATATTTCCAAATCCAGCGTCGCGGCTATTCAACGCCGACTACTAGTATTGCAACAACAAGGAGGTAAACACTTTTTTGGTGAACCAGCTCTCGACCTTAATGACTTAATGAGAGTTGATAGTAACGGACAAGGTGTTATTAACTTACTTGATGCTACCAAGTTATCTTCACAATCACCAAAATTATATACGACCTTCCTGTTATGGTTGCTATCTGAGTTATTTGAACAACTTCCTGAAGTTGGAGATCCAGACAAACCTAAACTGGTCTTCTTTTTTGATGAAGCTCATTTGTTGTTTAAACGCGCACCAACTTCTTTACTCGATAAAATAGAGCAAGTTGTTCGCTTAATCAGATCTAAAGGCGTTGGAATTTATTTTATCAGCCAAAATCCTACCGATATTCCAGAAAATGTCCTTGGC
>JBCDBX010000135.1:0-3427 GCA_039182865.1 Pseudomonadota bacterium | reverse complement strand
TTTTAATTTTTTTTACATTAATAGTTAAGCCGTTGTGCAGCACTCATTTAATTGTTGATATCAACAATTGCTTTGTTTTAAAAAAAACAGTGCTATAAACGCTGAAATTGTGAAAATGGTGTCTGTCGTGGCTGGTGCAGAACCATTCAAATTGCCACTTAATTTAAAATTTCAACGGGCCGACGATGCTATGAGCAAATCAAAAAAAATATCTCCATCTGAGCTAAAAAGCTTCACGCGCACATTTCTTCAATGCAGTGATCACCTGCACACATTATGCCGCTTAGAAGTCAATCAGCGCTTAGCTAACTATGATGTTAAATATAGTCAGTGGCTAATTCTGGACTGCTTGACCCAGGAAGATGTTGATAATCCTTCCAAAGTAGCAGCAAGGTTAGGTATCGAACGCGCCACCGTGAGCCGTTGCCTAGATTTACTAGAAGCCAGAAATTTAGTTAGCCGAACTCACAACCTTGCCGATAGACGTGTAGTTGAAATTGCGGTGACGGCGCAAGGCAAAAAAATTGCCCAGATGGGCGTGCAAAAATTAGAGCAAACTGTACAAGGCATAATCTCAGAGCTATCGACTACCCAGGTTACTGAGGTGATTGACACCCTTAGTAATATCAAGGAAAAGATCAATCATAAAATTGGGGTTAGATAATCTTAAACTCTGCGCACACCATCTATTTCTACTTGGTTAATTATTAAGCGCCTAAATTTCTCATAATTCCTCCCTGATTCTGGCATAAGAACGTTGCTTATTTGCTGCAGTCACGCAATACTTAGCGCTTATAAGCAAAATAATAGTTTTACCCTATAACCTGGTCACTCAGCTTAATTGCTAGCCATACATTACATGATTAATAAGCCAAGTCAGAGGCTTAATATTGTGACGTAGACCATCGTATTATGCTTATAGAGAAGGGGCTTTACTTTGCCAACCCGTAGAAAAAACAAAATCGAACAAATACAGATATACGGAGAAAAATGAAATGGCGTATCTAACAGGGCAAATCGCCGCCTATTATGCAATTGGCGCAGGTGTATTAGGTCTACTGGTCGGATGGTTTATATATCAAAACAAATGTAACAAAATTGCCGCAGCACTTGAGTCAGAAAAACAAGAGTTACAAGCTCAGAATGATGCACAAGCCAGCACCATCCGAGAACAACAGTATCAGCTTGATGCGGCCTATCGAAATGTTCTGAACCTGCGCAGTGAGCTGGCTTTAGCTGAGGGTAACGCTGCATTAAATCATTCTCGCTGGCAAAGCGCTCTAAAACAAGCACGACAAGCACCCAATCAGTTAACTTGGATCAAATCCTTGCAGGCCAAACTTGCAAGTACCCGCGTGCAACTTCAACAGAATCGTCAATATGCAGATGCAATGGCGCAAGAAGCACGAAACAATAGAGATAACCTAACACGAGTCCATACTCGTCTTACTGAAGTGGATGCGAAAATTGCTGGTCTAAAAGAGTGGATTAAGGTTTTCCAAACCAAACTCGTTAAAACTAAAACCGAATATGGGCAGTTGAGAAACTATGCTAATGCTGTTGCTGCAAGTGACCGAGCAAACCACAGCAACTTGATGCGGGTTCATAGTCGTCTCTCAGAAATTGAACATAAACAACAACCATTACGCACTTGGATCCGCGTTTTCCAAACCAAATTAATGAAAACAAAATCTGAATATGAACAACTACGTAGTTATTCAGAAAATATCCAAGCTGATTTAGATGCTAAAGAAGATAATCTCACTCGAACCCACACTCGACTAACTCAGATTACTAATGAATTAGAGGCACTAAAAGATCGTAGAAATAATCCTCTGCCTCCAATTCCTCCCGCTGCAGATGTCTCTGATAATAAAGCTTTGCGTCTAGTTGACCGCATTCGTTTGCTAGGCACATCTAAAAATGAAGTTTACGGACGTATGCATAATCAGATTCGTGAAGCCAAACTTGAAACAATTGAGACAGAACGTGTACTGACGGACAGCTGTGAAGAAAAAGATGCAATCATTGATGATTTGCGCGGACAAATTCATAAACTCGAAAATAAATTACAAACAGCTCCAGTTGTTAACCTTGATCAAAGTGTTCAGATAAAAGAATTGGAGGCCGAAGTTGGACAACTTAAAGCTGAACAAAGTGCAGCCACCGAACTGGAGGGTATGCTGCGCGAGCATAAATTTACCATAGAGGCTTATCGCTCCAAGTTAGATTCAGCCAACCAGCAGCTCGCAAGCTTCCCAAAGCCTGAAGCCGCAGCTCCTGAGGAAAAAGAGAAGCCTGCGGCAAATAAAAGGGAAGTTAAAAAAGAAAAGAGAACCGCTGATACGAAAGATAACCTAAAAGAAATCAAAGGCATAGGACCTAAGATCGAGGCCATGTTGAATGAGCACGGCATTACTCAATTTGAACATATTGCTGCCTGGAAAAAATCCGATATCGAAGCAATATCAGCTAAGCTAGGTAACTTTAAAGATCGAATTACTCGTGATGAATGGGTTAAAAAAGCCAAAAAATTAGTTAAGAAAAAATAAGTTACTCATCAGATAAGACATCTTCTTGTTTTGGTGTTGCGTCAGAAGAACCAACTAACTCAACACCATCTTTATCAAACTTTGCAAGCACATAAGGGTTCACGCCACCTTCACTTAAAGTCACACTATCCGCCATCACTTTAACCTGTTGACCTAAAGCATTCTCAATCACAATACCTGTTTCTCTAGTTTCCTCATTTAGCACTTTCCAGCTCCCATACACAGTGCTTTGCCCATCAACCAAATCAAATTGTGTAGCTTTAACCTTGTGAGCAAAAACTATATCTGAACCACTATCCCTAGAAATTACATCATAAACCCCATACCCCACTAAAATGATAATTGCGATGCGCGTATTTCGATGTAGTGTCTCTAATATTTTTACACGCTCTTCTAATGACTTATCTGTTTGTTCAGGCATTACTTGCTCCAAAATTTGAATTAGTATTCTCAATTAACAGCGGCGGTAATTCACTTAAACAATGAATAACGGCATGAGGGTTTTGACCGCCCGGCCATGGCTGTTTTTGCATATTCAACCACACAGATATACAACCTGCATCCATTGCACCTAATACATCTGACGTTGCACAATCGCCAACGTGAAGAATCTTTTGGATTGGAACATCAGCCATGACAGCTGCGCGCTCAAATATTTTTGAGTGAGGCTTGCTCACACCTGCATCAGCTGCAGAAACAACAAATTCAAAATAGTCAGCTAGCGATGTCTTTTCTACTTGCGCATTACCGTTTGTGATGACGCCTAATTTAAAATGTTGTTTTAATTTCGCTAGTATGGGTTCTGAAACAGAATATGGATCTACTTGATTACGAAATTTTCTAAACAAAGCCAATCCTTCATTCGCTAAATTTTC
>JBCDBX010000134.1:0-3510 GCA_039182865.1 Pseudomonadota bacterium | reverse complement strand
GACCGAACGACCGCCGCGATATTCGCGTGCATTTATGGAAACCTTAGCATTAGTTGTTTATCGGCAACCTATTACACGTGCAGAAATTGAAGATGTGCGTGGCGTTTCAGTGAGTAGCAGTATTTTCAAAGTGTTACTCGAAAGGGAGTGGGTCAAGATTGTAGGTCATAAAGAAGTGCCAGGGCGTCCTGCCATGTATGGCACGACTAAAAAGTTTCTAGATTACTTCAATTTAAAAACACTCAATCAATTACCCTCGCTTGCGGAAATTAAAGACCTTGACGTCGTTCATCCTGAACTCGATTTGCTTGAAGTTGAAGAGCAAAAACCACCTGTGCAGCTGGAAGTGATTGAGGGTGGAGCTGATACTCGACATTAAACCTGTTTTTTTTCTAAAAATTCTATTCTTCTAAACATATTACAGCTTATTCAAAGCTGATAATTGACCATGGCTGAACGCATACAAAAAGTACTGGCACGAATGGGCTTAGGTTCACGACGTGAGATTGAGCGCTGGATAGAACAAGGGTTGGTTGAAGTAGATGGCGTTATTGCCAAGCTGGGTCAAACTGACGAAGGTGTCAGTCAGGTCGTTGTTGATGGTAAGACGGTTACATTGAAGCAAGAAGTGACAACACAATTTTTGCAATATCATAAACCGGATGATGAAATCTGTTCACGTAAGGATCCTGAGGGTAGAAAGACAGTTTTTGATCATTTGCCCAAACTCAGTGAAGGTCGGTGGATAGCGGTTGGGCGATTAGATTTAACCACCTCAGGCATATTATTGTTTACAACAAATGGCGAGTTTGCAAATACACTTCTACATCCAAGTGCCGAAGTGGATCGTGAATATATGGTACGTGTTCATGGTCATGTCACGCCTGAAGTGATTTATAAATTGCGTGAAGGTGTAAAGTTGGATGATGGTGTTGCGCGTTTTACGGATTTTCTAGCACGACCAAGTAAAAGTGCTAATAGCTGGGTGCAGGTTGTGTTACAAGAAGGTCGTAATCATGAAGTGAAACGAATGTTTGAGTCAGAAGGATTGGAGGTGACGCGGCTCATACGCATTCGCTTTGGCCCTATTCCTTTGGATAATAATTTAAAAAAAGGGCAGAGTCGATTGCTGACCAATAAAGAAGTAAAAGCATTAAACGCACTAGTGCGCCAGGCAAAATAATTTATTCTTCTTCTAATTTGAAAATCTGATTTGTAATACCCATGCTATCTTTGCCTAATAAATAGATAAAAGCTGGTGCGACGCTCTCTGGTGTTGGAAACTCATTAGGGTTGATGCCAGGATAATTATAAGTTCTTAAATGTGTGCCGATCTTGCCTGGATTTATACCATTAACACGAATTTGAGGATCGCTTTCCAATTCGTCAGCCATGATGCGCAGCAATCCAATCTGTCCAAATTTACTGACGCCGTATGCTCCCCAATAGGCTTTAGTCATTTCGTCAACCGTGAAAATAATGCTTGGGTCCTTGCTTTTGTAGAGTAACGGTATGCATGCGCGCGAGAGTAGAAAAGGTGCGTGCAAATGTAATGTGGTTAGCTTTGACCAATTTTCGAGATCGGTATTCATCAGCGGAGTTAACCCAGCAACGCGTCCTGCATTATGAACCAGACCATCTAAGCGACCGTACTCAGTTTGGATCGAGTTAGCAATAGTTTGATAGTCATCTGCATTTGCTGCTTCGAGATCAATATTTAAAATCGCAGGCTGATTGGCGTCAAGTTTAATAATGTCATCATAAGTTTGTTCGAGACGCTTTAAATCTTTGGCAATCAGTAAAACAGTGGCTCCAAGACGCGCACATTCTAATGCAATAGCTTTTCCTATACCTCGTGTTGCGCCCGTGATTAGAATAACTCGATCAGTTAAATAATTTTCATCTGCTTGAAAGCTTTTTGGGTTATCAATCATTATCTTTTTCTAAAACTGGAACATCTCGAGATTTTTTTTCTATCTCATCAATTAAGGGAATTTCTTCTTTAGCCTGAACGCCTAGCTCGGTGAATTTTCGCGCGCCCGGCAAGACTTGCCTTTCAAGCGAGCCAATCGCCTTATTATAGTTGCTGACACTGTCGTCGAGATTCTTGCCAACTTTTTGTAAGTGGCTAGTGAATGTGTTCAAACGCTTATAAAGATCTTGTGCTAAGTCGCGTATTTGTTCGGCGTTTTGTGAAATGCGTGCTTGTTGCCAACCATAAGCGACAGATCGTAACAATGCGACTAAAGTAGTGGGTGTCGCGAGGATTACTCTATTTGAAAAGGCATCTTCTAGTAGTTTGTCATCATAATCTAAGGCGCTTGTTAAAAATTGTTCGCCTGGTATAAATAAAATAACAAAATCAGGCGATTGTTTAAACTGTTCCCAATAAGACTTACTTGCGAGTTCTTTCATGCGCTCACGAACTTTGCGCGCATGATGTTTTAAATGTGCTTCACGCTCAGTAGCATCGTCGGATTGAATAGCATTTAAATAAGCATCAAGCGGCGTTTTTGCATCGACAATTAATTCGCGATGTTCTGGCATGCGTACAATCATATCAGGACGCATATTCTTGCCATCGCTAACTTCTACATGAGCTTGCTCTTCAAAATCACAGTGATTGACCATGCCTGCGAGCTCAGCTAACCGTTTGAGTGTAAGTTCTCCCCATTGTCCACGTACTTCAGGTCGACGCAAAGCGCGTACTAATTGTTCAGTTTCAGATTGCAGCCCGTGCTGAGCTTGTGTGACTTGTTTGAGTTGTTCGGTAATGGTGCCGTAGGCTTGTCTACGTTCTTTTTCGATGTCAGAAATTTGTTTTTCCGTTTTAAGTAAGGCTTCATTAACGGGTTTTAATAATGTTTCTATGGCTTTTTCTTTTTCAGATAAGTTGGCTTGTGCGCGTGTTTCAAATAATCCTAGTTTTTGCTGGGCAAGTTGAAGAAAGGATTCATTATTTGCATCTAAGGCATGCTTTGAAAGTGCGCCGAAGCTTTCTTTTAGTTGTTCTCTTGATTCATTAAGCGCCGCAATTTTTTCTTGGAATTGTGTTTGCTCTACTTTGAGCTGAGTGACAAGCTGATTAATTTTGCTTTGATGCGCTTGAATTTTTTTATCTAAATAATGACGGGTTATCAAGTAAGCGACTAGAGCGCTTATTAGTGCAGCAATGGCGAGGACAACGGCTAATTGCCAACTGAGTTCAAGATTTAAAATCACTAATCGGGCTACTTAATTGAATATGTTTCATCAAATCCATGGGATTATCGATACTAAAATCGGCACCCCAGGATTCAGTATCAATGACTGGATCGATGTAGCCAAACTTAGCGACACAAGTATACATGCCCGCTGCATTACCTGCATAAATGTCACGTGGGTCGTCGCCCATATAGACAATGTTCGCTGGCGCTAAATTGATTATCTCACTGGCATAAAGTAATGGTTCTGGATAAGGCTTGCGTTTTCCAGTGGTATCTCCACTCACAATACATGCTGCTCTTTGAG
>JBCDBX010000133.1:0-3625 GCA_039182865.1 Pseudomonadota bacterium | reverse complement strand
TTTTCGAGCCACTGACAAAAAGATACACAGCGCCCTTGCCATGGATGAGACACGTGATCAAATGGCTCATCTACCCATGGCAAATACTGCAGATCTATGCCCAAATCTGCGTAGTGTTTTTGCCAATATTCAGTGGTGTATTGCTGAACTTTGGCTCCCCATAACAGTATTATGGTTACCTGGTGCCCCTGTGCTACTAATCCTCGAGCTAGGTGGTAATAGGTGGAAGCGATGCCGCCATTCCTAACCGGACCAAGGATTTCCTGTGACGCGATACATATGCGCAATGGTTGTGCAGGGCTACTTGATTGCAACCCGGACAAGTTTGGAAACGTTTTAGCCTCGAAGTTATCTTTCTGCATAAACTGCTAGCTCACTTACTCTATCTAATTCTTTTAATTGGCGAAGTGATTGATTCAGAAACTTTATTTGTCCCATTTCACGCCACGGAAGATTCGTTCAGGTCGAATGCTATCTTTGTGCTTTATTACCTTTTCCATTACCTCGGACAATATGTCGTCTGTAAGGTAGTGTGGCTCCAAACCTAAGTCTAATAGCCCCGTATGCGTCGGATTGTAATGGTGTTCCTCCATTTCCTTTCTGGGATTTTCAATATTCTTTACCACTACATTTAACCCCATCTGGTTACCTACCGTTTCCACCCTATCTGCTAGTTGGTTGACAGAGAAGGTTTCGGTGAACTGATTAAAGATTCGCAAATCTCCTTTTTCGACAGGGTTTTGTGCTGCGAGATATATACATTGAAGTGTATCCATAATGTTTAGATAACCGCGCGTTTGACCGCCTTTCCCGTATACAGTTAATGGATAACCAGCAACAGCCTGCACCATAAACCGGTTCAATACTGTGCCGAATATTTCATCATAAGCAAAACTGGGTAAGAGGCGCTCGTCGTTACGATTTTCTTGCGTGAATATGCCATAGACTGGGCCTTGCATCAGATCTGTGACTCGCAGCCCCCACGTCCTGACATAAAACCACAGTAAATCTGTATCCATGATTTTGGTGGTGTGATATAGGCTGCCTGCCTGGCGAGGAAAAAGAAATCGCCCACTTCTTCCTTTATGCTCTATGTCCAACCAACCTTCTTCGATATCAATGTTGGGTGTACCATATTCCCCCATAGTGCCTAACTTGATTAGGTGAGCTTCAGGGCAGTGATCTTTTATGGCAAAAATAACATTACCGGTCGCCCCGATGTTATTCGTTAGTGTAAGTCTTGCTGAATCGCTATCTAACATCGAATAGGGTGCTGACGGTTGCTCAGCATAATGCACTATGGTGTCTGGTTTAAACTCTGCAAAAGCCGAATTTGTATATGCTGAATCGGTTAAATCACCGATGTATACCTCAATATCATTTCCCGAGTGTTGACGCCATAAATCAACTCGCTCGTGCAGGTTCGGAGTTAAATACAGTCCTTCCATGTCTGTTTTTCGAGCTAAGTTTCGCTTTAGATAGCTGTCTAATACCGCCACCTCATGACCGCGCGCAGAAAAATACTGTGCCGTGGGCCATCCTAAGTAACCGTCACCACCTAAAATTAGAACTCTCACTTGCTACCCTCTATGCCAAGTCTCGCTTTCATTAAATTTACTGATGTACGCATCGAACACTGATAACTCACTAAACAAGATTTTTTTCCTTTAAGAAGCATACTAATTCTTCTGGCTTCATTGCGGGCTCTTGTGACGAGTTATATGGGTTATCCACTTCCTCACTGATAATATCGGCGTATGAATAATTTCTCGCGTACACATCTCTGAAAGCTGGTTTCACAACAAAGTAGTATTTGGTTTCTACTGAGCGATGCATTTCCTCTTGACTCATCAACTCTTCGTAGAGCTTTTCACCAGGTTTTACGCCAATTTCTATAATGTCCGGCTTAAATGGCAGGCCGTGGCCTTCGACCAACAACTCAATCATTGCATTTGCCAAATCTTCTATTCTGATGACTGGCATTTTGGTGATAAAGACTTCACCGCCCTGTGCCAGATGGCCTGAGTCAAGCACCAGATGAGCAGCTTCGTGAATGGACATGATAAAACGGGTCATTCGCTTGTCTGTCAGTGTTACCTTCTGACCATTCATTATCTGATCTTTAAATATTGGTAATACAGAACCTCTCGATCCCAGTACGTTACCAAAACGGGTAGATGAAAATATTGTCCCTTTGTTTTCTCGCGAATTGTTGGCTGCAGAAACCAAGCGTTCTCCCATCAACTTAGACGTCCCCATGACGTTAGTAGGATTTACCGCTTTATCTGAACTGGTGAAAATAAATCGCTCTACTGAGGCCTGCGTTGCAGCCCGGATGAGGTTTTGTAGACCAAGAATATTGGTGCTTACTGCTTCATTTGGCGATATTTCGCAGATGGTAACGTGCTTTAATGCAGCTGCATGAAAAACGATGTCTACACCTTCAACTACATTTCTTACACCGTCAAAATCTCTTAGATCTCGCAGAAAAAACTGCGCATTGTATCTATCAAAACGCTGCTGAACAAAAAACAACTCCGTTTCGTTGTTGTCTATGCCAACTAGCTCTTTTACCTGACCAAACTTGCCCTCCAGTATTTGTCTAACTAACTCACCTCCGACAGCCCCGCAGACACCGGTAACAAGCACTCGCTTATCTTTTAAATACATTTAGCTGCCCTCACATGTCCAATGCTCAAGTGCATTTACTTTGAGGTAACGGCGCACATCATCTGGGTTTTCAAAGCGTTCTAACACATCCCAACTATGTCGTTTTACCAACACTGGTTGTAGTTCAACAGAAGACGAAATACCGAGGTGGCTAGCAACTATATGTAACCCACTATCCGAAACTAAGTCTTTGTATTCCAGACAAAAGTAGGACTTTCCGGCCGCGTGCAACATTTCGTGTGTCAATGCTTGTCGCTTCTCAATTGACATGCGAAATTGATCAAACGCTCTAGGGCAAAAGGTAACCTTTGCGTGGCGTAATTCTTGTTCAGGCGTAAAGTGCGATTTTTTCGTCGCTTTTGCGACAAGAGAAGATCCATAGACAGACAACAAATTTTGCCGATATAAGCGCACGACCTTCCATTCAGGTGAATCGATAACCAACTTCATAATGTTGGGGTCGTGATCAAGCATAAGCTTGAACCCGAAAAAGCTATCGTTCCGGTGCACATCTAAAATGGCATTTAAAAACGCCACAGGGTGCTGGTCGCGAACCGGTCGACCTAGGAAACGTTGTTCAAGACCATTCTCAAAACTTTGTTCTAACCACCACGGCACCTTATTAAACCTATTAAATAGCTCACCAAAACACGTTACCTCTGGCAAACGATGCAGGGACTGGCAAAGCATGGTACTGCCTGTTCTTTCGTAGGTAATCACGACAAACTTTTGTTGAAAATTATCCATTCATTACCTGTGACATGGCTGGGGTTGGCTTTTCATTTAAGAAGCAAACATGTGGGGAGCTAACTAACGATTGATAATCTCTACCAGCTTCACTTAGTGAACAAAGCTGCAACCATTTTTCTCTAAATACATAAAAATCATCGGATAGCTTGGCTGCCACTTTATGCTGAATAGACGCTAATAATTGAGACAACTGACACAATTGCGC
>JBCDBX010000132.1:0-3645 GCA_039182865.1 Pseudomonadota bacterium | reverse complement strand
TGTTGAAGATGACGATCGCTGGGCCGAATTTATTCCTTATGATGGTTTCAAAGTAGCATTTACAATAGATTTCGATCACCCAGTTTTTAAAGCAGGTCCGCAATTTGCCGAAATTGATTTTTCGTCAACCTCATTTGTAAAAGAAGTAAGTCGCTCACGTACTTTCGGGTTTTTGCGTGATTTTGAGTACTTAAGACAGAATAATCTTGCTCTAGGCGGCAGCTTGGATAATGCTATTGCTGTTGATGATCAAAAAATTGTGAATGAAGATGGTCTGCGCTATGAAGATGAATTCGTGAAGCATAAAATTTTAGACGCAATTGGCGATTTATATTTGCTAGGCCATAGCTTAATCGGTTCTTTTAAAGGTTATAAATCTGGACATGAGCTGAATAACATCTTACTTAGTACTTTGTATGAAGATAAATCTGCCTGGGAAGAGGTTACATTTGAGGAACATGCTAGGGATGTACCTATTTTATACGCAGAAACCGCAACCGCTGCTTAACTATTCTTTGAGCAAATTCATCATTTGATCACAGTGGTTTTTAGCATTTTTTCTATCTATATGATGAGTGTTCATTTGTTCATATTTTATAGAAGTAATTTTTGCTAAGTTGTAATCGATTTTTATTTTGAGTTTTTTGATTGTTGATGAGAGACTTGCAGAGAACTCTTCATTAATCTGTTTAACAATTTCATATTGTTGATATCGAATAGTTGCTGCATGCTCAGGAGAATCCGTTACAATGATTAGTACATTGTTATCAATGCTTATGCACCAGCAGTGGCGGTGTAATTTTGAGGGTAAACGGCTATGAATACTGGCGGTCAGAGACTGTATATTTTTCACCTTCTGTAGATATTTTTCATCAATTAGGGAACGTATCGGGTGCATTGTCGATTTCATCATGTTTGCAGAATATCTACCTAGGGGAATGCAAGCTATAATAATGTATAAGTTATATTTACTCAGTGGAATAAATCAAATTATTCGGTCATGAAAATTACTATTTTGCCACGTTCAGGATCGCGACTATATAGTGTCCGATGCCTTGGTACAGAACAATATTGGTTATGGGCAGCCATTGGACTGCTCTTGGGTACAATATTTATGGTGGCGGGCTATTGGGCAGGTGTTCAGTTTGGTCACAAAGGGCTTGTGGCTGAATGGAGACAGGATGTACAGCATCAACAAATGGAAATGGAACAGGTTAAGCGGCAAAGTGAAGCTAATATTGAAGCTCTCACTCAGAAAATTGCTTTTTTTCAAGCTCATATCAATCGTCTAGATGCTCTAGGTAACCGCTTACTTAACATGGCTGATCTTGCAGATACAGAGATTGACTTTACGCAAGCGCCTGGTATTGGCGGTTCTTTAGATGATGACCAAATTAATCAGGATATATTGGCAAGTCTTGAAGATACCATGAGCACAATAGCTACTGAATTGCAGGGACAAGAAAATAAATTACATACACTTGATGTCTTATTAACTGATCAGAATTTTAGAAAACAAGTTTATCCTCAGGGCCGTCCGATAGAAAAAGGTTGGATTTCTTCGTATTTTGGCAAGCGCGCTAACCCATTTACGGGTGGACAAGAATTTCACCGCGGTGTCGATTTTGCAGGTAAAGCAGGTTCAAATGTTATCTCTGTAGCAGGAGGAGTTGTGACTGAAGCAGATGATCGTTATGGATATGGGAACCTGGTTGAAATTGATCACGGAAATGGTTACGTCACACGTTATGGGCATAATGACAGTATGGTCGTTGAGATAGGCCAGACAGTTAAAAAAGGGCAAGTTATTGCCAAAATGGGAAGCACCGGAAGATCAACCGGCCCGCATGTCCATTTTGAAGTGCTGAAAAATGGTGTAAAAGTTGATCCAATGAAGTTTATTCGAGCTTCAAAATAACGTCATAAATCTTATACAATTCAAATCAAAATCTATATATTCTTAATTGGCATCACATGTCCCGAAGGTGATGCAATTGGAACTATATGACCTAAATAATTTCCTAAAACTTCACAGTCTTATATTAACGAATTTTAATTCTCATGATCGGAAATCTCGCTAAAAAAATTTTTGGTAGTCGAAATCAACGAATTGTTTCTCGTTACAAGAAACAGGTCTCACGTATCAACGAACTAGAGTCTTCAATGCAGGCATTGAGTGATGATCAGTTAACCAACAAAACCAATGAGCTAAAGCAAAGATTTGATAATGGTGCATCTTTAGACGAATTACTTCCAGAAGCTTTTGCGATAGTACGAGAGGCAGGTCAGCGAGCCTTAGGCATGCGACATTTCGATGTACAGCTTATCGGAGGCATGGTGTTGAATGATGGCAACATTGCTGAGATGCGCACTGGTGAAGGTAAAACATTAGTTGCCACTTTGCCTGTTTATTTAAATGCGCTTGCTGGTAAAGGTGTTCACGTTATTACGGTCAATGATTATTTAGCACAACGTGATGCAGCCTGGATGGGCAAGCTTTACAATTTTCTTGGCATGTCAGTGGGCGTAATTGTTGGTGGCTTAAAAGATGAAGAGCGTAAGCAAGCTTATGCTTGTGATATTACTTATGGTACTAACAATGAATTTGGCTTCGATTATTTGCGTGACAATATGAAGTTTTTATTGAAGCATAAAGCTCAGCGTGATCTGAACTTTGCAGTGGTCGATGAAGTCGACTCAATTTTAATAGATGAAGCACGTACTCCTTTAATTATTTCTGGCCCTACTAATGATAGCTCTGAGCTGTATACAAAAATTAATGTATTAGTGCCTAGTTTAGAGCAACAAGCTTCTGAAGATAGTGAAGGTGACTATTATATAGAGGAGAAATCTAAACAGGTTTTCTTGAGTGAAGAAGGTCATCAACATATTGAAGATCTATTAATAGAAAATGGATTATTAGATGAAGATGATTCTTTATATGACGTAGCTAATATTGGATTACTGCATCATATAAATGCTTCTTTACGTGCTCATGCATTATTTCAAAAAAATGTGGATTACATTGTACGCAATGGCGAAATCGTCATTGTTGATGAATTTACAGGTCGCACGATGCCCGGGCGTCGTTGGTCTGAAGGATTACACCAGGCGATTGAAGCTAAAGAAGGTGTAAAAATCCAAAATGAAAATCAGACGCTCGCTTCCATTACTTTTCAGAACTATTTTCGTTTGTATGACAAATTAAGTGGTATGACGGGTACAGCTGATACCGAGGCATTTGAATTTCAGCAGATCTATGGTCTTGAAGTTGTGGTAATTCCTACTCATAAACCAATGTTGCGCGATGATCGAGGTGATTTGGTTTATATGACACTCAATGAGAAGTATCAGGCCATTATTGAAGACATCAATGATTGTGTGAATCGAGGACAGCCAGTATTAGTGGGTACTGCGTCTATCGAGTCATCCGAGCACTTATCTAACGAACTTAAAAAATCTAAAGTTCCCCACCAGGTATTAAATGCTAAGCATCATGCTTCAGAATCACAAATAATTGTGCAGGCCGGTGTACCAGGTACAGTAACAATTGCTACGAATATGGCAGGTCGTGGTACCGATATAGTGTTAGGTGGTAATGTCGAAGCTCAAATTGATGCATTAGGCGATGAGCCTGATCAGGCG
>JBCDBX010000131.1:0-3694 GCA_039182865.1 Pseudomonadota bacterium | reverse complement strand
CTAGCGTGGGTAAATTAGAAGGCAGCGGAGACTGTTCATCATGCGCTGAGATTATTTCTTCCACACGATGTCCAAAAGCAGCTAGGTTTGTCGTTTCAAATAATGTGCGTAATGGAATTTGACAGTTGAGTTCTATCTGACATTGATTAATCAAATCTAATGCCATTAAAGAGTGTCCACCTAAGGCAAAAAAATTATCATTCAGACTTATCTGATCTACACCAATAAGACGTGACCATATATTTGCTAGTTGTTTTTCGATGGGTGTTGAAGGAGCTTCATAATTAGTTTTTGTTGATGCGGGAATGGATAATTGTGCGAGCGCTTTCCTATTGATCTTACCATTGGGTAGGCGAGGCATCGTATCAACCAAAATAAAACGTGACGGTATCGACCATGCAGGTATGCGTGATTGAAGAAATTCACGTAAGTGTGATTGTTCGGGTTTTTGCGTTGATGAAGACTCTAAGTATGCAATGAGTGAGTGATCATTATCTGACTTCTTTGATAATACAGTGACGGTAATAGTATCCGGATATTGACTAAGGGTCGCTTCTATCTCACCAATCTCAATTCTATATCCGCGAATTTTTACTTGATTATCGATTCGGCCTTGATACTCCAGCACACCATCTCTTCTTCGACGTACTCGATCACCTGTGGCATATAAACGCGTAGCATAAGATGTCTCAGGTAAGAAGGGATTATCAATAAACTGTTGTTGTGTGAGTTCAGGCTGTCCATGATAACCACGAGCAACGCCTAAGCCACTTAAGTAAAGTTGTCCACTGATACCATCAGGTACAACCTTAAGTTGCTCATCTAATACATAAGCATGAGTGCCCGTTATAGGGATACCAATGGGCACGCGACTATCAGGGATAGCTTGAGTTAAATCAAAGCATGCCCAAGTAGAGTAGGTAGTATCTTCGGAAGGACCATATAAATTATAGACACGCTCGATATGACCCAAGGCTTGCAATTGTTTGATGAGTTCTGTGGTTAATGGTTCTCCAGCAAGATTAACCACTTTTATGCTGCGCGGGATGCTAGCTTGATTAATGACTTTGCTTAATACACTTGGCACTGTATTGATGAGTGTTAAGTTTTGCTCAATTTCTGGCTCAGCTAAACTCAGTGCATTGGGAACAATATGAACATGCGTACCACAGACTAATGGTAAAAATAATTCATAAACTGATAAATCAAAACAGATAGAGGTGGATGCAAGCACCATTGCAAGATCATCAGTCGAATAAGTCGCTTTTGCCCAGTCAAGCATCGCGACTGTATTTCGGTGCTCAATAGCAACTCCTTTGGGCTTGCCTGTCGAACCTGAGGTATAGATGATATAGGCCAGCTGCTCTGGGATAGGTATCGGCAGTGTTATAGATAATTGATCTCTGGATTCCCAATTTATTTGATTCACATGGATAGAATTTAAATCCTGGATCACCGACGCATCTTTTACTTGTTCATCTATAAGCATTACCTTGATATCTGCATCATCTATGATCGTGCTTAAGCGTGCCGCAGGATAATCTGGATCTAGCGGGACATAACACCCATCACTTTTCAATACAGCAAGTATAGCTATTAGGATATCAACACTGCGTGACATTAGAATCCCTACTGCTTGTTCTGTTTGAATACCCTCGCAAATTAATATTTTTGCAAGGTGTGATGATCTATCATTGAGTTCTTGATAAGTTATTTGTTGCTGAGGATCGCTAGCTGCAATTTTATCTGGACTACGTAAACAAGTTTTATTAACCAAGCTTACTAATGTCTCATCACTAAATGATGGCGATTGGTTTGTTAGATCACCGACTAGTGAGGATTCTTGATCGCTTAGTGAATAACTTGAGATGTTCTCTTTTGGCGCTTTAACAGTCTGTTCAAGAAGGTATACGAAGTGGTGTGCAATGTCTTGGATAGTCTCTTGTTTAAATAAATCAGTGCTATATTCAATTTGTCCATTTATTCCATCTTCAGTGTCTTGAAGGTTCAGACGTAATTCATATTTACTACTCGTATCTTGCGGCGTCTGCACAGTAAAGGATAAACCCTCTAATGCTACTTTCTCGACCCGTGCCAATTGCAAATCAAGTTTGACTTGGAATAGTGGCATTAGTTGATCGAGATGACGTTCAGGTTTTACCAATTCAACCACTTGCTCAAATGGTAATGCTTGATGTTCCATCGCATCCATCATGGTTTGTTTGACTTGCTGCAATGTATCAGTAAAGGATTCTTCTGGGTCAAGCTCACTTTGCAGGACTAAAGTGTTGACCAGCAGGCCGATAAGCGACTCAGTCTCTATCTGGTCACGATTTGCAATATCTGTGCCGACACGTATTTGCTTATTTCCAGTATAACGATATAAAAGGATTTTTAAGTTCGTTAGTAATAGTTGAAACAGTGTGACTTTTTGTTGTTTTGCAAATTCGCGTAATTTTGATGACAGTTTTTTTGAAATTTTGAGAGGAAACTGAGCACCTGCATTAGTTATTTGTGCTGGTCTGGAAAAATCTACTGGCAGGTCTAGCAAATTGTACTCATTTGTTAATTGCTGTTTCCAGTAGTTTTGCAGTTTATTTAAGGTAATCCCTTGAAGGTGTTGTCTTTGCCAATGAGCATAATCTCCATATTGAATGGGTAACTCTGGTAGGGGTGCTTCGAGATCATTTATATTCGAATGATATAAAGTGGCGAGCTCACGTAAAAATATACCAACAGACCACCTGTCACTGACAATATGATGGGTGACTAGTACTATTAAGTGTCGATCAGCGCCTAGTTTAATTAGTGCAGAACGAAATGGTACTTGAGATAAATCGAATGCACGATTAATTAAGTTTGCAATATAAGCATCACTTACGGAAGCTGGATCTTGTTCAGATGAATAATCAATGTAGGGCAGGGTAGTTTCCACATCTGGCACTGGATTGACAATCTGCTCGGCTTTGCTAGCCTGTTCTGTCGCGATGAAACATGTTCTTAATATCTCATGCCGTGCGACTAGGTCGTGAAGTGCATGTTGCATTGCTGGCACATTCAAATCACCCTCTAGGAGTAAAACGCTGGTAACGTTATAAGTCGTGACTTTTGGGGAAAGCTGTTGCACAAACCACAGGCGCTGCTGTGCAAACGATAAGGGAATCTTATTGTTTGGTTCACGCTTTTGTATTTGCCAGCGTAATTGGGAAACAATTCCTTTTTCCGCGAGTTTTTTTTCTAATAAAACTCGGCGTTCTGGGCTAAGCTTGCTGAGTTGTTCGTATAATTCACTCAAGAGTTCACCTTATCTTTCTCTGTCTTCGCTTCCTCTTCAAGCATCGCCATGACATCTTCATCGCTGAGTGATTCTACTTCTTCGATAATCTTGTTTAGCTGATTAATTTCATTGCTATCAGGTAATTGTTGCTGGATGTTATCTGCAATGTTTGCAGGAGTTGGTGTACCCTCGAGTAATTCACGCATATCCAGCTGAACAGGATAACGTTGCCGTAATCGATTGATAGCTTGAATGGCTAGTAAGGATTGGCCACCTAGATCAAAGAAACTATCGTCTGCACCGACCTGTTCTAGTCGCAGTAGTTCTTCCCACAAAGTGCAGATATAGTCCTCGATATCATTACTAGGTTTGCGATAAGGCGTCTCTAAATTTGGACGCGGGTGTGTTTTACGAATT
>JBCDBX010000130.1:0-3746 GCA_039182865.1 Pseudomonadota bacterium | reverse complement strand
CAAGAGGAAGCAAGAGAGTTTGCAATTGATGGGATGAAGCGCAAGCACCCCGAAATTGTTAAGTGTGATATTGAGAATATTGAGGAGGTAGTCAATGCCTGAAATTAGCATAAACGACATTACGGGTGGCAGTCCCTGGGGGCTTATGGCAACGAAATACACCAAAGAGCAGATAGAAGATATGCCTTTTGGTGTATTTGAATCAGAGCTCAAAGAAATAACGAATCAGTATTTTGTTAGCAAGAATGACGCTATTGAGCTGCTAGGAATAAGCAGTTATCAATTTAACAAAACACGGCATAACCTCACCTATATCATGCATGGTAACAGAGCGTTTTATCAACTGCATAATTTACTGGAGTTTAAAGAGAAATCAGGAGTAGGGGAATAACTATGTTGACACCGAATCAAATTCAAAACGCCAGGGAAATAGGTCGTACAAAGATGATATCTAGTGACAGAAATGAGCAGAGAGAAGGTGAATTAATTGATAGTCTAATGGATCATATAGATTGCCTCAATGGGATTATTAGCGAATTAAATCAACAGTTTTATTAATATAAATACCTAAACACCCTCACCCAGAGGGTTAGGGCGGTGTGTCTGAGCCCCTAGTGGAGCGTATCAAGTCGGGTGAACAGTGTGAGGCTGTGAAGAAAGAGATACGCGCCACCGCCCGATTAAGAGTTACTCCAGACGTGGCTCCGACGAGTAGAAGTAAGCTTCGGTTAAGGTCTGGATATACCGAGGACTGGAACGCCGCTAAAGTGCAAGGCGTGACAGCCGGAGAGACGGCCCCGTCCTGAGCATGACGTTAAAAGGCTTGTAATTTAAGGATAAGTAAAGTGCAACATTATCACGTAGACGTCATCAAGACGACCAGAGAAGGAAAAGAGCATATGAAGCGTATCGTCGTTAGTGCTAATTCAGAAGAAGAAGCCTTAGATAATGCGCCAAGAGAATTATTTAATCCGAGGGGTTATGTCGAGATAGCCGTTAAAATTACGGAGGAAGAATGGAATGCGGGATAAACCACTATTCCTTGAAGAAAATGAAATCACTGCACTCACGGGCAAGAAGCGCAGGAAATCACAATTGCATGTTCTGGCACAAATGGGTATTACCTACTTGATCCGTCCTGACCATAGCCTTGTTGTTGCCAGGAAACATGTCGAGCAAATTATGGGCATTGAATCTACACACCAGAAGCAACTACCAACCATTGAGCCCAATTGGGATGCGCTGAATGCCTAAAAAGCGCAACAAGGAAAATCAGGGATTACCAAAACGCTGGCGCTATACACGCAATGCCTATTATTACCAAGTGCCACCCGGACTTGAACATTTATGGGAGGGAAAGAAAACCTTTAAGCTTGGCAATACACTGACAGAAGCCTACAAAGAATGGGCCAAACGATTAGAGACTAACGAGAATGTTAAAACGGTAGGGGAGCTTTTAGACCGCTATGCGCTGGAGGTGATTCCTACTAAGGCGCTCTCTACTCAAAAAGAAAATAATAGACAAATAACTTTATTACGTAAAATATTTGGGATGCTACCCTTAAGTGCAATAGAGCCCCAACATATTTATAAATTTTATGATAAAAGAGATGCAACAACATCAGCTAAAAGAGAAATAGCTCTTTTCTCACATGCATTTACAAAGGCTGTTGAATGGGGCTATATAAAACAACATCCATTTAAAGGGCAAGTTAGGATAGAGAATAACAAGCCTAGAGATCGATATATAGAAGATTGGGAAATAATAGAATGTTTATCACTTAAAAGTAGGCAAGGGGCGGGTTCAGTTACTGTCATACAGGAGTATATACGTCTGAAACTTCTTACTGGACTTAGAAAAGGCGATATGCTACGACTCAAGAAAGATGATTTAAAGAAGGATGGCATTCATGTAAAAACTGGAAAAACAGGTAAGACAATTATATATGAATGGAGTAATGAACTTCACCAAGCAATAGAGAAAGCATTAAATTCTAGACCTATTGATATTTCTCCTTTTATTTTCTGCAATCGACTTGGTAGAAGTTATATCAACGAAGCAGGTGAATCATTTGGCTTTGATAGCATGTGGCAGCGTTTTATGAAGCGTTTATTGAATGAAACGCTAGTTAAAGAACGTTTTACAGAGCATGATCTTAGAGCAAAGGTTGCTAGTGATGCTACAAACCTTGAGCACGCTAGAGCATTGCTTGCTCATTCAGATAGTAAAATAACTACGAAACATTACCGTCGTAAGGCTGAAAAAGTTTTGCCAATGTCTTATTTAAACAAAACAGAAAGTGATAACAAATAGTACAGAACTATTTTAATAGTACAGGATGTCGTAAAGATGCAATGTAACCCATTGAAAAATGGCGTCCCCGACAGGAGTCGAACCTGTGACCTCCAGACTCGGAATCTGATTATTATATCAAGAAATATAACGATATATCAATACCTCGTAAAGATATTTCTGTACTATAAAATCTTAAAACAGCGTCCTATAACCGTTTGTTTTTACTTAGTTCATATTTTTACAATAGTACAGTTTTTTTGACTATTTTTAAAGGAGTATTTAGCCATGCAACAAAAGGCAAGAACAGGAAAAACATACACTCATGAGCGTGTAGCTGAAGCAAAATTACAGAACAATGTAAATTATGAAAAACATACCTATCGGATAGAGGTTGCGAAGTTATATATTTCTCTAATTTCAACTGTGTCTTTCATAGCTTTTGTGTCTTATCAATTTTGGCAATATCAAACTATTCCAGATAGAACACCTCAAATTGACAGAGTCACGAATATGCTGGAAGAGATATATAATTCACCCCCCTACCGACAAATCCTCGTTGGTTGATCAAAGCAACTAAACTCTGTGCAATCAACGGGAGTCATCTCGCTTGGGTTGAGCTGTGTACTGACGGCCCCGCCAAGTTGTAGGGCTTTGGTGACCAGTTCGGAACAAAAGAGGCTAGAGAAATCAGGTGTGTTTTCGCCGACGATGGAATCGAATAGGTCGAGGCCGGAGCCAAGGGCTTGCTTGCTATCATAGGGGGTTTTGTCCTGATGTTTCTTGCGTAGCCATTGCACCATAGTTTGCTTGCTTTGATCACTTAAATGGTTGGTTAGCGGGTGGATGTAGATATCGCCGTCATAATGGTTGATACGCGAGCTTAGTAGCTGTATTTGTACGCCCTGCCAGAGCTCCTTTGTGATAGCATCAGCCGTGGTGGTGAGGGTGGTGGATTCGCAGATAAAGACAAAATCGCCTAGGTCGCTCGTTTGCGTGCTTAGCACTATTGCAACATGTGAAATGGGGCTGTTGGTTTTCCATTTGATCAAATTGCTAATAAGGCCATTGCCTGAAAATGCAATCATATCACCTGTTTTTAGAGAGCCTCTAATGTCACTATATTTCATTTTTCGTACCTAATATAAAAACAATGCTTGTGGCATACCAAGGATTAGGGTGCGATCATCGATATGAATAAATGTTTTGTTGACGCCAACGCTGAAATTCATCTGTAAGGCCAGCCGTACCAATTCAGCCCGCTCTATGCTGTTATGGATACGAACATCAACGGCGCAGCAACCACCCGTATTGTGATACGGTGCGTCATATACATGCAAACTTTTGGGATGACCGCCGATGATTTGATTATATGCTTTTGACCTAGCGGCACTGGTTAGATGCATTGGCTTGCCGTAAGATTCCCTAAGATGATCAAGGCGGTTGCCAAAAT
>JBCDBX010000129.1:0-3796 GCA_039182865.1 Pseudomonadota bacterium | reverse complement strand
TCCTGGTGAATTAATTCCAAAACTTGAGGTAAAACGAGATATGCCATGGCTTGATCCAGATTCTCAACAAGCGAGAGATATAGAGCGTTTTACATGGTTCTCACAAGGTTTTGTATCCGTGGATCCTCATAATCCCTATCGTATTTTTGATGCGCGCTATTCACTGCTACCTAATGTGTCGCAGGGTTTATGGGGCATTACGGTTTCACCAGATGCACCTTTTTATGAACACGTTCGATATGTCACAGACCGGGATCTGACAGGTGATAAACGTAGAGACTTTTTCCGCATGCTGAAAAATGAGTATTAACTCGACGCTGGTAATCCAGTCTCACTGCGAACCACTTCCTTTTCCATGGCTGCATACCTGTATTAATACAGTTAAACAATGGGCCAAACAATATCAATATGAATATCTTTTTATTGGCGACGAATTATTTGAATTCGTTTCTCCTGAATTACTCGAAAAGGTAAAGCCACAAAAGGTTATTGCCACTGATCTCGCAAGACTAATCGCTATAAATAAACATCTTGATCACTATGAAACGGTTATTTGGTGTGATTCAGACTTTTTGATATTTGATGCTGAGTCGTTTCTACTCCCGAATGAATCTTATGTATTGGGCCGTGAAGTCTGGATACAAGAAGATAATCATCAGTTAAAAAGTTATATAAAAGTCCACAACGCATTTATGATGTTTCGTAGAGGTAATTCATTTCTAAAGTTTTATATCGAAACTGCAGAGAAGTTACTCACTCTAAATACAGGCACTATGCCACCCCAATTTATTGGGCCTAAGTTGATCACTGCCTTATCCAATATCGCTCAATGCCCTATCATGGAAACAGCTGGCATGCTAAGTCCATTGGTAGTAAAAGATATTGCTAAGAAATCAGGAGCAGCATTGAACTTATTTATCAATAAATCGCCACAACCTATATCCGCAGCCAACCTTTGCACTTCACTTTGTCAGTCAGGTGAAATCACTGAAAAAGAAATTGATATCTGTATTGAAGTGCTGTTGAATGATAAATCAATATTAACGAGTGAATCTAAATAATGATATTTCGTCAACTTTTTGAGCCTACTTCATGCACCTATACATATTTGATTGCATGCGAGGAAACAGGAGTCGCCGCGCTAATTGATACCGTGGTCGATACCACAGATCGCGATCTTGAAGTCTTGCAAGCTCTGGGGTTAAAGCTTCACTATACGATTGATACGCATATTCATGCAGATCATTTAACCAGTGCTGTTAAGTTAAAAGCATTGACCGACAGCGAAATTATATATCCAGGTATCTGTGACTTACCTTGTATGGATCACGGTGCCAAAGAAGGTGAGGTAATACGCATTGGCCATATTGAACTGCATCCATTATTTACCCCAGGCCATACCGATCATCACTTTGCTTATTTAATTGATAACGGCACCCAGCAAATGGTGTTCACCGGTGATGCTTTGTTGATTGAAGCTTGTGGGCGCACAGACTTTCAATCGGGAGATGCGGCAACGCTCTATAAAAGCATTCATGACAAACTATTTAGCTTGCCGGCAGAGACACTTGTCTATCCCGGCCATGACTATGAGGGACGACAAATCTCTACCATTCTTCAAGAGAAGCAACGAAATCCACGTCTAGGTAATGATCGGCCGCTTGAAGAGTTTGTCGCGATTATGGATGGATTGAATCTTCCCTACCCCAAGAAAATTGACTTTGCTGTCCCAGGCAATGAGGATTGTGGTGTTTGCCCGGATAATGTTCCTGAAGAACTGCGCGCACCATGCGAAATCAACGATCAAGGATAAACTAGCGACATAAAAGATTTTTTTTGAAAATTAATTTGAAAGAACCTTAACTTCTTCTCGGTCTTTACAAATAACGCTTACTTCCAATGATTATTGCAAAAGACCAATGCATAAAGTTTTATCAATTTTACTAGCTTTTAGTTTTTCCACAGCATTATTTGCAGATAGCAATCATGCCATTTTTAATCCACTACTTAATAAGTATGTGGATGATGGTTTCGTTGATTATCCAGGCTTTAATGATGCACCTGTATTTGAACAATATATCCAAGAGTTAGGACAACCTCTAGAAACAACCGATCGAGATGAACAACTAGCCTTTTGGATTAATGCCTATAATGCTTTTGCAATTAAAGGAATTTTAGATGGTCGTTCACCAAGCAGTTTCTTCGGTCGTATTGGTTATTTCAAGAATGCTAAATATGAAATTGGTGGTCAGACCATCAACTTATATGATCTAGAAAGAGATATCATCATCCCATTTGATGAGCCACGCATACATTTTGCAATTAACTGTGCTTCAGTGTCTTGTCCAAAACTGCAGTCTGAAGTCTACATAGCAGATCAATTAGAGACTCAACTGGAAGAAAGCACTGTTATTTTTATCAATGATGAAACGCGAAATAAGTTCGATACTGATAAAAAAGTAGCACACATCTCAAAGATCTTTGATTGGTTTGAGAAAGATTTCGTAAAACACTCAGGCTCAGTACAAAAGTATATTGCTCAGTATGTTGATGACCCAATTATTGCTGAAGACTTGAATAACGAAGAATATAAAATTGTATATCTTGACTATGACTGGAATTTAAACGGTAAGCCAGTCAAGTAGTATTTTGAATAAAGAAGCTAAAGTCAATGCAAGCCAGTTATTTCATTTCCTCGCAAGAGGAGAAGAAATAGCTGCGCAATGCGCACAGTATCAATCTAGGCTAGCACACGATAAAAAATCAATAAAATTTTTCAAAACGCAAGCGCGTCAAGAAACACAACATGCATTTATATTTAATCAAGCAAAACGTCACTTCAAACAAAAGAACATGACATATATTTGTCAGAGATCGCTCGATAAATTCGAGCAGAAATTATCGAGCACACTGAACGAGGACAAATTGCAAGAGTCGATTATTGCACAGCAATTATTATTCGAAGGTCTAGGTGAAATTACTTTAAATAAAGTTAGTCAAGGCATTGAAGACAGAGGCTTTAGTTTTAATTTGATCAGGAAAACAATTCTCAAACAAGAAAGAGCCCACCATCATTTTGGGGAACGATATATTGAAAATCTATTAGCCGATCCGGATCTAAAAATTCAACCAATTATTAATGAATGTAAAGACTTTATGGAAATATTAAATGAAGCCCTATACGACATGAGCAGCGTATTGGAATTTTATAATCAGAGTACCAATGAATTTTATCAACTCTTAATGAATGATTTACCTTTCAAAATAAGGAATCACTTATGATCTCACTCATCATTCCGACATTAAACGAAGAACATAACATCAAGAATGTATTAACTTATGTACTGAATTTATCAGGCGCCTATGAAGTAATCGTTGTCGATGGTGGCAGCCAAGACAATACTGTCTCAATTGTTGAAGAAGAACCTCGAGTCAGACTGATCAAGTCGAGCAAAGGCCGTGCAATACAAATGAATATAGGTGCTAAATACGCTAAAGGTACGTTTTTATTATTTTTACATGCGGATACTTACTTGCCTGAAAACGCGTTATCCAAGATCAATTCATTCGAGAGTGATTTTGAAATTGCAGCAGGCGGATTCAAACATCAATTTTCGAGTAATGACTGGCGTTTAAAATTCATCTCGTTTCTACATAACTATCGATGCAAAAAATCACGATTATTCTATGGTGATCAAGCCTTATTTGTTAGAAGGTCATTATTTAACGAACTCGGCGGCTATCCAAATCAAACAATATTAGAAGACTGGTCTTTTGGGCAGACGCTTAGAAATGC
>JBCDBX010000128.1:0-3835 GCA_039182865.1 Pseudomonadota bacterium | reverse complement strand
TTTATAACCAACGTAACCTTTATCATTTGGCTCCATTTGGGTTGTTTTTAGAAAACGAGAATCGCCTTCTGGAACTTTGGGTCGAGTATTTTTTTGTTCGCTCATAATTCACCTACTAATTGACTAAATTTAACTAGACTTCGAGTGAATGATACCAAAGTTGCTCAAAGTTAGGGCATATTTCTCTTTATGAGGAGAAAAATTTTTTCTATAACTAGTTATTACTCAGCAAGTTACTGAAACTGAAAATTAGCGCATTTCAACAAAGAATTTTAAACTAGAGCCCCATAGGTATACTTTCGACTAAAGTCTCTTGCCTAAACTGCTCCATTCCCTCCTCATCACTCTGAAGTGTTAATTTAATATACTTACGCTGTTGCGTTAAATCCATTTTAAATTCTTGTGCAATCACCAGCCAACCACCATCATAGTACTTAGCGATACTATCAACTGCATCACCGTCAACCCCTTCAGGATTATCAGATATCTTTAATTTGAAGTTGACACCTGCATCATGAATTTGCTTGAACATAATGACAGCGACATAATCTTTAGTTCCAGGAGGCAGCTTACCCTGTTTAATGGATTTTGACTTTACATCTCGATACAACTGCTCATAATTAGCCACAGTATTTGCCGATAACAAGGCAGCTTGCGCTAGAAATATCTCAATATAGGGTAACGGCATTGTCACTAAATGCAAATTATCTACTTTTCCTTTTGAGGTATCACCTCCCAATACATAATCTAACGTAAAGAAAAATAAGGCTGTTCGATTAGATTCTGATTTAAATTTCATTAAACCGGAGAGTTGAGAATTATCTTGATCGACATCTGTTAGCATGACACTGCTAACTTCAAAATCACGCAATGTATTTTTAAAATCCTTGATACATGAATCACCGAGATCGATACCGAGTGCTTTATTAACCTTTTTGGCAGAATTACCTAGCAAACAGGCTTCTAATGCGAGCAAAGCATTAGATTGATCATTTGTCAGCGCGCTATAAGGCTCTAACTCACTATCAAAAACCTCATAAGTTATTGATTTTGAAATCTTACTGCCAAACAAACCAGCAGAAAGATTGGTACTGGATACCAGTAAAATCACACCAAGTGTTACGAGTACATTAATGGATAGTTTGCTTGGCATATTTCTCCCCTGTCATATTACTTGTGAATACTTATATTATTTGTTGATGCAAGTTGCTGATTGTTATAGCCTTATCATTATAGTGATTAATTCTAATTTGAAAAGAGTACTAATTATGATTGGTCGGTCTTATTTAGTTCTATTCATATTGATTGCCATATTTATACCTAATCCTGCTATTGCTGGCGGTGGCGGTGGCGGTGGCGGTGTTGCCATTAATTGGATAACTGCATTTGCTGGTATTGGCCGTGGCAATTATATGGAAGGTACTGAGTATCCCACAGTTGTGATATTTCAAGCGATGCTGACTGACACAAGTCAACTGAAATTGAATGATCATGGAGAGCCATTACCACATCATCTCTCTCCCGAAGAAAGATTAAAAGCAAAGCAAATGGCTGTTGCTATTAAAGATTTTCTGCTTGACGAAAATAATCACAAGTTCAAAGCATTTGTTAATACTACTGATACAGAAGAACAAAACACAGTGTATAGCGGTTTGCATACAAAGTTATATAATTTACATACTGGCATTCAAGAGGAATAATTAAAATAATATTTCATGCGGAAAATTAGACTATCTTTAATCTTCACGATTTTTATTATCGTATTCACAATTAATACCTCAAATGCTGGCGGTGGAGGTGGCGGTGGCGGTGTTGCTATCAATTGGATAGTGGCCTTTACAGGTATTGCCCACGGTAATGATGCTAAGCAATGGATAGATAACACAAAAGCTGATGGTACTAAATTTATGCCAGTTTCTGATTTGGAAATGATGCTAATGAAAGCAGCAATTACGCCTGAAGATGATGACGGAAAGCCATTACCCCATCAATGGCTCACCCCCGAACAACAAAAAATTGCAAGAAATATGTTTCAAGCTGTTAGAGGTTTTATTACTGACACTAGTGATGATTATGTTGAACATATCCATGCATATATATACACAACTACTGATATAGAAGAGCAAAACACTTTATATAGTGAGATGCATGCTAAGCTTTATGATATACATACAGCTAAACAAGAGGAATGATCAACTAATATTCGAAACTATTTTAAAGGCTTAATTCTTGTGAATATTAGTAAAGTATCTTTTATTATCGCACTTTGTATTGCTACATTTTCTGTCAATACCTCAACTGCCGGTGGCGGAGGTGGTGGCGGTGTTGCTATCAACTGGATAGTGGCATTTGCAGGTATTGCCCACGGTGGCAATGATGGTAAGGAATGGATAGTTCACACAGAATCCGATGGTATGATCATAATGGGAGTCTGGCAATTGGGCGAGATGCTAAAGCACACAAGTATTGTGCGTAAAGATGATGATGGAAATGAATTATCGCACCATCTTACTCCCGAGGAAAGATCTAAAGCAAAACAGATGTATCAAGCTACAAAAAAATTTAGCACTTCTACTAACTATTATGGTATTGAAAACTTCAAAGCATTTGTATACACAACTACTGGAACAGAAGAGCAAAACACTTTATATAGTGATATGCATGCTAAGCTTTATGGAATACATACTGAGAACCAAGAAAATTAGCCCGAGAACAATCCGATTTAATTCAGCTTTATAAATTAATATTTCATGCAGCTTTCTAAAATATCTTTAATCATCGCTATCTGCCTTATCGTCTTTACTATTAATACCTCATCTGCCGGTGGTGGAGGCGGGGGTGGCGGTGTTGCTATCAACTGGATAGTGGCATTTGCGAAAATTGCTGAGGGCGATCAATGGAACGATCCAGAACTTAGTCATCATGAAAAAGTGGAATTCCCCATAATCACATTAAGAGATATGCTTGATGATCAAGGGAAACGAAAATCTGAAGACACACACCTCACTCCAGAACAACAGGAACGAGCTAGCTCAATGGCATTTGAGATTCACAAATTTTTCCTTGATTCCCCAAATATATATTACGCATGGGAAACATCAGATACTGATAAGCAAAATGAGTTGTATAGCGATTTACAAAAGAAAATTTTCGCTAAAAGTATTACTGTAAATTAGATTATCAAACACCCGATTACTTACCTGTAATCTAACAGCTATGTTCCAACTAAAATGGATCGTCAGATAGCATGATACTGATATATGGTGCATAGGTCAGCACAGCACCTTGGCTAGGGCCTAACTCATTAAATGCAGTTGCGACCTTCACTAGCCTAGCGTGATCTTGAGGTGCTTGCTTAAGTGATTCTAGAGCCACAATCAAAGGCTGAACTTCATCATGATTGACATAAATCTCAAGCATATTAATCGCATTCTCCAACCCCTCAATATTGACGTTCTTAGTTTTAATAATGTCTTCATGAGAAACATCATCAAATTCGGGCGGCTCTTCATCTCCCCTATCTGAAGTGGTATTAGCAGTGACTTTGATACCGGATATTGCATTGTATTCAGCCTCAGCTCTTTGCTTAATAATATTCACAAACTCATTAAACTCAACTACATTTGGCTTAGATAAAGATAGAGACAATAAGGGTTCACCATTCACTCGGCTAACAAAGTCTAAATGTGACTTGGTGATGATAGGTTCGGGATTTAGGACTGCCAAAGTGATGCTAAGAGATTCTTTTTCTTTAAAACGTGAGTTAATGGATACATGGATTTGATCATCATCGATCTCATATTCATGTGTACCTTTGATCAAATGCTTTTGTATT
>JBCDBX010000127.1:0-3841 GCA_039182865.1 Pseudomonadota bacterium | reverse complement strand
CAATTAGTAATTTAATTAAGCGAAAGCATGACAAGGGAGTATCTTCAGCAGGTTTAATAATCACAGGACAACCCGAGGCAACTGCTGGACAAACCTGATGTACTGCTAAATTTAGTGGATGATTAAATGCGCTGAGTGCTACGACAACACCAATGGGTTCTTTACGTGTGTAAGCTAATCGATTCATTGAGGCAGGATTCAACCCCATAGGAATTTCGTGGCCACTATCAGTGCATAAAACTTCTATACAATTTTTTACGCCATCAATAGCACGCGCTACTTCTGCTCTTGAGTCCGGCAATGGCTTACCACCTTCACGCGCTGCTTCAACAGCAAGAAACTCGGCCCTCTCTTTCATTAGCTGTGCGGTTTTTTGTAGGATTTCAATTCGTTTTGGTTTAGATAGCCAGCGATCTTTATTCGTATAAATTTGGAAAGCCGTCTCTAATGCATGATCAATATCATTTGATGATGCTATCGGAACTTCATTAATAGCTTGCAAATCCCATGGTGCAAGAACTTCTAATTTTTCGCCCGTTCCTTTTGCACCTGGTATTAAAATATCGAATGTTTCTGACATTTACACTCTCCCTACTAATCTTTACCGGTTACTAGGCGACTTAACTCTTCAGTTAATTTCATGTTTTCAGAATAATCAACTGGACAATCAATCACTACTACCGTGTCATCTTTAATCGCTTGCTGAATCGTTGGTATTAATTGGTCAGCACTTTCAACTTTGTATCCTTTAGCACCAAAACTTTCAGCGTACTTAACAAAGTCAGGGTTAGTAAACTCGATATGACTTGGACGCCCCATTTTTCTCATTTGATGCCAGTGTATTAATCCATATTCATGATCCGTCCAGATAAGAACCACAATCGCAACACCTATACGTAACGCAGTTTCAATTTCTTGTGAATTCATTAAGAAACCTGCATCACCAGTGACAGTTAATGCCGTTATATCAGGATTAACAAGCTTGGCTGCAATCGCGCCTGGTAGCCCTATACCCATCGATGCAAATCCATTGGAGATAATACATGTATTGGGGCATTCCGCCTGATACATACGCGCCATCCAGATCTTATGTGCGCCAACATCCGATATGACGATATCTTCTGGATTTAATGCTTTGCGTAAGTCACAAACAATACGCTGAGGCTTAACGGGGAATGAAGTATCATTTTCAAATTCATTTAGCTCATGCATGATGGTTTGGCGTAACTCATCGTTAAATGCACCATGTTTTGGCTCGGTAATTTTTGCAATCTCTTCCAAGCCAGATTTAATATCACCAACTACCCCTGCTTCCAGAATGTAATGTTCATCAACTTCAGCAGGACTCATATCAATGTGAATAATCTTTTTATCCTTGTATTTGTGCCAAATATGTGGATGGAATTCGACCATGTCAAAGCCAATACAAATAATCACATCCGATTTTTCAAATCCACATGCGACATAATCCTTAGATTGCAATCCAACAGTCCCTAAAGAAAGTTTATGCGAGGATGGAATAACACCTTTAGCCATAAACGTTGTTGCTACTGCGATATTTAATTTCTCAGCGAACTCAACTAATTCTTTTGAAGCTCCATTTCGGATCACTCCATTTCCTGCCATGATAATTGGATACTCAGCCTTGCTGATTACATTTGCTGCCTGATGAATCTTTTCAATGGGAGGAACCGGATCTAAAGGCGCTTGCACTTTTAATGGATGCTTCTCAACTTCTAGTTCTTCTTCCGCAATATCTTCCGGTAGATCAATAAATGATCCACCAGGTTTTTCAAGTTGGGCCTCCTTAAAAGCTTTGCGCACAACTTCAGGAATGACTTCAGGTGCGCGTACAGTGGTACTGTATTTAGAGATAGGATCAAACAAATTCACCAAGTCCAACACTTGATGACTTTCTTTATGCATTCTTGTTACAGCTCCCTGGCCTGCAATTCCTACGATTGGGGCTCTATCCATATCGGCGTCTGCAAAACCTGTTACTAAATTGGTTGCGCCTGGTCCAAGGGTGGACATACAAACACCTGCTTTACCGGTCAGTCGTCCATAAACATCTGCCATAAAGGCTGCACCTTGCTCATGACGCGTCAGGATAAATTTAATTTCACTGTCTAATAAAGCATCCATGACATCCAAATTTTCTTCGCCAGGTATGCCAAAGATGTACTCAACCTCTTCATTTTCAAGACATTTAACAAATAGTTCTGCGGCTTTCATGCGGCCCTCCATAACACGGATTAAACGAGAACGAATCAGCGAAACGACTTATAATTGACTAAGCTGATCGATCAGCCTTTTTCTTATACAGATGTATTTATAATCGCACAATTTACTCACACAAAAAACGATTACCTCATTTTTTTCGATTCAAATTCACTAACTCGCAAGCGATGGATTCTACGACCGATATACGAGAACAATTATTACAAAGCTGGCTTAGCCAACATTATGAGATAGTTGAGAATAGCTTAGTTCCAGTATCAGGTGATGCTAGTTTTCGACGTTACTTTCGTTTTACTGCAAAAAATACCAATGGCTTTGATCAAGTCTCATTAGTCGCTATCGATGCTCCACCTGATTTAGAAAATAGTCAGCCTTTTGTAGATGTATGCAAACTTTTACGACAGCATGAATGTGTAGCGCCGGAGATTTTTAAATATTCCTTAGAAGATGGATTTTTCGTAATTGAAGATTTTGGTAACCAGCTACTCCTTGATGCTTTAAATAACAATTCAGTGGATCATTTATATGGATTAGCTATACAGTCATTAATCAAAATGCAAACGATTAGTGCGCATAGTTTGCCAAAATATAATAGTGAACTACTACAACGTGAGATGCACTTATTCACAGACTGGTATCTCGCAAAACATAAACAAGTCACTATAGATGACTCACTACAATTACTTCTTAATGATACATATGCCTTATTAGAAGAAAATGCACTGGCTCAACCACAAGTATTTGTTCATCGTGATTACCATTCACGTAACTTAATGATTTTGGATTACGACAAACTGGGCATTATTGATTTTCAGGATGCCGTTGAAGGCCCTATTACATATGACTTAGTGTCCCTGTTACGCGACTGCTATATTGATTGGCCACAAAGTAAAATTGATCGATTTATCGAGGTATTTATGAATCTAGTATCTAGCAATACAGCTGAACCTCAAGATTTTATACGTTGGTTTGATCTAATGGGTTTACAAAGACATTTAAAAGCTATTGGTATATTTTGTCGTTTAAACTATCGCGATAATAAATCCTCTTACCTTAACGATATTCCGCGCACAATAACTTATGTCGAACGGATTAGCGCTAAATATGATGAACTAAACTCATTTAACAAATTTATATGTACTCTCACATGAAAGCTATGATTCTTGCGGCAGGACGCGGTGAGCGTTTGCGCCCATTGACCGACAAGTTACCCAAACCTTTAGTTAGAGTTGGCCATAGTACGCTGATCGAGCATCATATAAAGAATCTCTCATCGGCTGGATTTGATTCCATTGTAATTAACACCTCTCATTTAGGTAATAAAATTCAGGATTATTTAGGAGATGGTTCAAAATATAATATTCCTCTTGAATATTCACATGAGGGTGAGCAAGCGCTTGAAACCGGCGGTGGTATCGCTAATGCCTTGCCACTACTCGGCGACCATCCTTTTTTGGTAATCAGCGCTGATATTTACTGTGAAATAACATTCGATCCAAGCTTTTTGCTAAATAGTACAGATATGCATCTATTCATGGTAAACAATCCAGCACATCATCCAAATGGTGATTTTAGCGAGTCAGAATTGGGGATCTCAAAT
>JBCDBX010000126.1:0-4063 GCA_039182865.1 Pseudomonadota bacterium | reverse complement strand
CTTGATGGAGTTGCCATCGACAGAAATTATTAATGACCAAAGAATTGCCAAATTCAAACAACGTATCTCTGATACGCTTGCAATCAATGATCTTTCATTATTTTCACAACTCATTGAACAATATCAACAAGAACATAATACACCTGCAGTTGAAATAGGTGCAGCACTAGCAAAGTTGCTACAAGGCGATACACCTTTATTACTGCAAAATAAGCCGACAAGACAAACTTCAGATAAAAAACCAGAAAGCCTAAATAAAAAATCACATAAAGAACGCAATAAAAAGCAAAATGAGACACCTGAAAAAGGTATGGAGCGATACCGCATTGAAGTCGGTCATGAGCATAATGTTAAACCCGGCAATATTGTAGGTGCTATTGCAAGTGAAGCAGGTTTAGAAAGTAAATACATCGGACAAATAAAAATTTTTAATGATCATAGCTTAGTAGATTTGCCAGAAGGTATGCCTAAGGATATTTTTCGAGAGCTAAAAAAGACCAGGGTTGCTGGACAACAAATTAGAATCAGTCGCTTTAGTGGAATAGACTCTCCCAAGCGCAGCGAGAAGAGAATGAATAAAAAACGCAGTAAAAATACTAAATCTCGCAATAGAAAAGCTCGAAAAACCTAAATCACTCATCATTTCTTTTTTAATTCAAAAATTGAAAATACAGTCTATCTTTATAAGAACATGATGATGTAATTAAATCTTACTTATTATTTTGTCAATCTCATTGGCAAATAATCTGCGATGACTTTGATTATAAGCAGACACACCTCCCGTTTGGATTCCACTACCGCGCATAGTATCCATTAAGTCCCGCATACTAAGTAGAGATTTTATGGTGCCTGCAGAATAAAGCTCTCCTCTAGGATTTAAAGCCATGGCATTTTTCTCAATTACTTCTGCCGCCAAGGGAATATCGCTGGTGATAACTAAATCTCCTGCTTCAATGCGTTTTACAATCTCATTATCGGCAACATCATAACCATGAGATACTTGTAGCATTCTTACATTGGTTAACTTCGGAATGCGAATTGCTTGATTCGCGACCAAAATTAATTCCAAACCCGTTCGTTCTGCAGCTCGAAATAAAATTTCTTTTGCTGGCACTGGGCAAGCATCCGCATCAACCCAAATTCTCACTTTTAAGTTCCCATTGGCATCAAAAAGAAGTCAGTTTACACTTTCACACTATGAAAAAATTATTTATCACTGGTAACGATACTGATGTCGGCAAAACGTATGTTGGTAGTTTATTGGTATCTGCCTTGATTAACGCCGGCTATAGCTGTATCCCAAGAAAACCTATTGAGACGGGTTGTAAGGATGAGGATGGCGAACTAATTCCCGGTGATGCAACGATTTACCACTATGCTTGCAACCAAAAGGAATCATTAGACCTGATTTGTCCCTATCGCTATAAACCCCCTATTTCACCAGAAAGGGCTATTCGATTGGCCGGAGAAACCATTGCTGCAAAAGATGTATTTGATACTTGCATCCCTAAAAATGAGGCTGATTTTTTATTAGTTGAAGGGGCTGGTGGATTTTATTCCCCGCTTTGCACCGATGGTTTGAATGCAGATCTCGCTGAATTATTTGACGGCAAGGTTATATTAGTGATCAAAGATCGATTAGGCTGTATCAATCAGACTTTATTAACCATGGCAGCCATTGCGCAAAGCAAGCTAGATACTCTAGCCGTTGTTCTCAACCAATATCGCGAACATGAAGAACCCGCAATGGATAATTTTGAGGATTTATCCAATCGCTTAGAACTACCTGTGATACCTATCCCAGACTTAAGCGAAACCAATCAAACTGTGCTGGATTTACAGCAAAAATCTATCTCAGAATTATTAAACATCATTACTGATCAATTGGTGTCTCATGCATGATGCACGTCTAACGGAACTCGAATCCAAGCTGGCTTATCAAGAAGACTTAGTGCAGGACCTAAATAAAATTGTAATAGCCATGCAAAAACAAATAGATGATTTAGAGTTACGCAATAAAATTTTAAGAGATAACCTAAAACAGATAGAGCAATCTTTACCTAACGATCAAGACCCTACTGAAGTACCGCCTCACTATTAATCTCATCAATAACTATGAGTCATAAAAATGCTAATGATTTGCCTGAAGGATTCGTTTATCTAAAGGAAGTGATCCCAAATATTAATATTGATATGCGCTACTACGGAATTAATAATTTTCTAGGGGTGCGTGTTGATGGTTATGAAAAGCCTGTTTGCATTATCTCCAAACCCGCAGCATATGCCTTAAAAAACGCTCAAGAGGAGTTAAACCTCTTCAACCTCGCACTTAAAGTATTCGATTGTTATCGTCCACAAAGAGCCGTGGATCATTTTGCGCGCTGGGCTGAAGAGCATGATGATATCAAAGCAAAAGCTGACTATTATCCTGATCTAGAGAAAAAGGATTTAATCATACAAGGTTATATTGCGATGAAATCCAGTCATTCCAGAGGTAGTACAGCCGATTTGACAATCATTGATTTAGACACTTTAGAAGAATTAGATATGGGCACACAATTTGATTTCTTTAGCCCAAAATCTTGGCTAAGCGATTTAACTATATCGAGTAAACAAAGAACGAATCGGATGTTGTTACAGCAAGTTATGACCAAGTATGGCTTCAAACCATTCAATCAAGAATGGTGGCACTTTACCCTTAAAGACGAACCATATCCAAATGACTATTTTGATTTTCCAGTTAAATAGTTCGTTAATAATAAATCTATGTAATAAAAAAGCCCGCAAAAGCGGGCTTTTTTAAACTCAGAATTACTCTAGTTTACGCAGCAGCTTCCATATCAGCAGAATAATCACCTAAGGCAGCTTTACCATTACAACGTGCTCGCTGTAACAACACAGCTTGCGCGGCGGCCACATTCTCAGATTGACCATTCCAAGTTGTCATTGAAGCTTGTTGTAACGCGCGACCATAAGAGAAGGTTAAATTCCAAGGCAAGCCAATGCCAAGATTATGCATAGCATTTAAATGAGCACTCGCTTCTTCATCGGTTTGTCCACCAGATAAAAATGCGATACCTGGAACATTTGCCGGGACCGTATTTAATAAGCAACGTACTGTTTCACTCGCCACGGTCTCTATATCGGCGCGATTATTTGAGTCAGCACCTGAAATGACCATGCTGGGTTTCAACACCATCCCTTCCATAATCACTCCTTGATTCTTTAAGTGTTGGAAAGTAATTCGTTGCGCAAGCTCAGTAACTTCATAACTACGCTCAATTGAATGGCTACCGTCCATTAAGACTTCTGGCTCGACAATGGGAACAATTCCTGCTTCCTGACTCAAGGCTGCATATCGCGCTAATCCATGAGCATTGGCTTCTATGCACGCCCAGCTTGGGATATGTTCTCCGATAGTGATGACTGCACGCCATTTTGAAAAGCGAGCACCAAGTTGATAGTACTCCGCAAAACGATCGCGTAGTCCATCTAAGCCCTCAGTGACTTTTTCATCATCATGCCCCGCTAGCACTTTTGCGCCTGCATCCACCTTAATGCCTGGGATAATGCCATGCTCACTTAAGAATTTAGGGAAAGGTGTGCCATCTAGTAAATTTTGACGAATGGTTTCATCAAATAAAATTGCTCCACTAATATAATCGGACAAGCCTTCAGTGGTCACAAGCATATCGCGGTATGCCTGTCGCATTTCTTCAGTTTCAGGAATGCCTAGTTTTTTAAACCGTTTTGCGCAAGTTGGATGACTCTCATCCATTGCTAAAATCCCTTTGCCCGGCGCCACCATGGCTTGTGCAATTTTCTTCAACTCATCTACATTCATCATCGTACTCCTTAAAAATTTTCGCTATTTTAACCCAACCGCAAGTTTATGCGCCGTTACGGGTTCACAATTTCTTAAAATTTAATGACTCACTTACCTTTATGCTCTGGATCGTTCTCTTCTTCAATTAGATGGCCGACACGCAATACCTTCAAAGCGTTAGTACCTCCATCAACTCCCATTAAGTCACCTTTAGTGAGAAGAACTAAATCATTCTCT
>JBCDBX010000125.1:0-4162 GCA_039182865.1 Pseudomonadota bacterium | reverse complement strand
TCGAAGAATTGAGTTCTTTAAGAGATTTAATATCTTTTGTTTTTTCGATATTTGCCGCAATGCTGACACCTGACTCGCCATATGGGTTGGTAAAATTTACTCGCAGCGCCCTACCAGGAGTAATCGCCATTCCGGAAATAATGATATCGATATCATTATTCTCCAAGCTAACAATCAACTCCTCCCACTCGACAACTTTAAACTCTGCTTTTACACCTAAATCATTCGCTAACTGCTCTGCCACCTGGATTTCATATCCATACAATTCATTATCTTCGTTTAACATTACCCAAGGTTCATATAATGAAACACCCACACGCAATGTTTTGGAATCGAGCACTTTTTCAAAAGTATCCGCAGTGAGACTTGAAGATGTCACGAACATCAAAATGAATATAAATAGAGTTTTCATAATATTTAGGCTTATAAGAGTGTTAACAGATTAAGACAGACATTAGCATGAAACATGCTAACCAGTTTACTCGTTGGACTAAGATATGTAACTGATTTTATGGAGCCGGCGAGAGGAGTCGAACCCCCGACCTACTGATTACAAGTCAGTTGCTCTACCAACTGAGCTACGCCGGCATTATAAGGACACTGCAAGAAAGCAGGATGCGCAGTCTAGTGAAATTTTTTGCGCCGATCAATGGTTTATGGACAGACTGACTCAATTACCAGCAATCGTTGGTTATCTCTAAACAGTTCTTCTAACTCTTTGGGTTGAGCGTTTTCGAGATCATGCTGATAATCCACCCAAAACTCGGTGATTTCGGTGTATCTCACATCCATTTTAGGTGTTAAACCAAGCGCTTCGATTTGCGCTAGTATATTTCGTGCAGTGGTTAACCGTGAGAAGAGACCTAGAGAGACATCATACTGGTGAGGTGTATCTAGCCATATATAAGTCTCGTCTACTCCATTTTTGTTCAAAAATTCCACAGTCTCATCAGCTTTCGCTTTAGAGTTATTGGATGGAAGATAGACCCAATAACTCTTGGGCTTTCGCTGATTGACGATTCTTTGCTGAGCTTGTACTCCCAGATCGAATAAAACTGCATACATTTCATCGCTGGCATCAGATTCTTCAAAAGGACCAATTGAAAAACACATTAGCTCTCGTTTTATTTCAGGCTCTGCCACTAATGCCTGCGCGTCTTCATTTCGTATTGCTGGTTTTTCAGAAATTAGCAGAATTGAATTATGGTCACCTACATTCTTGGGTTGAATCCATGCTTGCCTGTCAAAATTATTTTCACGCGCCCAATAGTAAAAAGCTAAATTCAAAAATACGACAAATAAAATTAACGTTCTAAGCATGCATTCAATTATTTAAACCCAATTAACCACAAAGATAATTATTCTTCCTCTAAATTCATTTTAGAAATCTTAGAACCTTGAATGCCCATCCCTGCCATCAAGCCTTTTTGATCAAAAAAGAAAACATACACATCTTCGCTAGCAGTAGCTGTTGTAAGTGTTTTTGCCATCCCTGCGTCCACTACAACGATACTTGGGCCAACACCAACTTCCCAACCATCGGCATTATCAAGATATCCCATTGACTCCTCGGTTAAAAATATCATGGCGTAACCAAATTTTTGTGCACCTGCTTGCAATCCATAAGAAGCAGCCATAGTTTTATAGTAACCTTCTGTATCTCCGTCGATAAGTAACGCACCCTCACCATACTGTGCACCTACAACAAGCCCCGCTTTAACAACATCAGGGAAAATTAATACTCCTTTTGCATCTTCCATTAAAATTGCTGCCGCTTCATTGTCCGCAGTCAGGTGATCAAGCGCCGTATCCACTTCACTATCCAGCTGTGCAGCTTTATCATCACTTGCCATAATTGGCATAGCAAGCAAGCAAGCGATCCCCAGAAACAAAATACTTTTATATTTACTCATCTTTTCCTCCTCACTTTGGTTTTTTGAAATTTTCTTTCAGTGGTTAAAGTCTATCATCGTTTTAAGTCCATCTAGTACTAATGTCGGGTTATGTGTATAGGGCTCAATCAGTTCATGCTGGAGCTGAAATGCATTTCCGCCAGTAAGTATGACTTTGTGCTCACCTAAAGTTTGCCTGATTTCACCGACGATTCCCCAAATACCATGCCTCAAACCCAAAGCCGAACCCGCATAAACGGCATCAGAGGTATTTGAATTAAGATGCTGGACATCGTCATATTCTTTATTACAAAACACTCTTTCTGTATTACCAATAAGGGAACTACGCATTAATTCTTCGCCAGGCAAGATCAATCCTCCCAAATGTTTTCCATCTTGATCAATTGCATCAATCGCAACTGCGGTACCATAATCCACAATAATTTTAGTTTTAGAAAATGCATGATGTACTGCAACTAAACTCGCATAACGATCTGCACCATAATCCAGAGGATTAGAATAAGAGAGCGACACATCATATTTTTCTTTGTGCGAAAAATAGAATGCCAGAGCCAAACCGGTTTGCTCATTTATTTTTTTCTTTAAGCTAGCATTAAATTCATCGCTTAGAACACTAACAACATGCACTCCTTCAACTTGATTTAGCGGTAATAGATTAAGCAGATGATCGAGAGATAGAATTGCAGAACCGTCTTTGTAGGCTTCAGAATTTAATTCACTCAATTCTTCATTTTTCAGTAACGCCCATTTACATCGCGTATTTCCAAAATCAAGCAATAGTTTCATTATGCTGACCTTAAACTCACTTCACCCATGACGATAGTTTCAATCTCACCGGATTCTGTTTCTAACAATAAACTTCCATCATTATTAATGCCTCGTGCAATCCCAACCTTTACTTCGTGCTCAGTATACAGATTCACTTGATGGTTTTTCATCACATCCCAATGCGGCCACATTTTTATCAAATCGTTAACTTTATTCTCTTCAAATAGAGTTAATACCTGCGTGATTTCACTAATAAGCATGGCGGCAATTTCATTCCTTGTATAACTAGCATTAGGCACTTGGCTTTCAATATCTGTCCATGATTGATCAATATTTATTGATTGGTAACGTGACATATAGACATTCAAACCAGCTCCAACAATCATTTTACACTGCCCATTTAGTTCACCTGAGCATTCTATTAATATTCCGGCCAGTTTTTTATTATCACAACTAATATCATTCGGCCATTTTACCCCGACATTTTTCACGCCTATTTTATTAATCATTTGAGCAATAGCAATTGCTATACTAGGACTTAAGACAGAAGTCGTTTGCAATGGTTTTTCTAAAGGCCAGACGAGTGATAAGTAAAGATTTGCCGCAAAAGGTGACACCCACTCTCTGCCCCTACGACCTTTGCCTGCACTTTGTTTTTCCGCGACAACTGCAGAAAATTTTCCAGCAGGAGGTAAATCTAATTCTGACGCATAACGATTGGTTGAATCGACTTCTTGCAAACACACTAATGATTCTATTTTACTTTTCATGTCAGCAGATAAGTTTTGATCAATAATCTCCTTAGAAAGAAGGTCTAGTGGTTGTTGCAGTCTGTACCCCAGACCATGCGTGCGCTCAATTTTAATTCCCAAATCTTCAATGCGTGAGATACAATTATGAATGGTCGAGCGTGTTACATTAAGCAGATCTGCAAGATCCTGACCTGAACGATAGCTTTGATGGTCAAGCAACTTTAAAATGTCAATAATGTTCAGCATTTATTTGGCAAGATAGAAGGATTGTTTCTGATTACAAAATGACAGTGAAAACATCATATACAATGTACAATATACCCTTGTCACGTTATTAAACACCATGTCTAAACTAAAAATCATTTTTGTAAATTGCGTAATTAGCCTACTGCTACTGGGTAGTACTAGCACTCTTGCAGAGTATTATGTGTACAAACATGATGACGGCACAACTTGGTTTTCTGATAAAGATCTCCCTTCAAACGAATATAGATTAATTGCCACCATAGGCAGACCCACCGCATCAGTATCCTGCACCGGCTCGATTGAAAATAGAGCCAAAGATCATATGCCTATCATCAGACAATATGGAAAACTCTATGGTGTCAGCACGGAACTTATCAAGGCCATTATCACGGTCGAGTCCTGCTTTGATCGTTATGCAGTTTCAAGAGTAGGTGCAAAAGGCCTTATGCAGTTAATGCCTTCGACAGCAGAGTCTATGGGCGT
>JBCDBX010000124.1:0-4166 GCA_039182865.1 Pseudomonadota bacterium | reverse complement strand
CTTTCATTAGATCTAATAGTTAGTGAGATGCTAAGCTCATTTAAATTTAAGGACTTTGCTATTCATCTTCGACCCAATCAAAATACCCTACCATCATTTCATCGCGAGTCCTCAAACCAAAAGTCACTTCTGCATTAGGATCAGGATTATTTGGATTATTAGCACTATTATCATATTGCGCACTGGCAATTAGTTTAGAACCTGCTTGGACGTTAATAGGTTCCTTTAGCTGATAATAATATTGCCAATTAGGATTGTATCGAGGCACATCTAACAAGACTTTCTCTGCACCGTTTGGATCTTTCAAAATATATTTGAATGTCTTGCCGCGCAAATGTGTATGTGGAAAAAATCCAAATATTTGACCGCTTTTTTTGAATTTATGATCAGCATTAATCAAGTACTCCGATTTACCAGGTGGTATCTTAATCTTATTTGTCCCTACCGCCATTGTTTCAATAATTTTCTTCGGTGATTGTTTGGCAAACTGAATACCAATGCGAGGCTCATCGGTAGAAGCAACACCATTCACCTCATAATGAATTTGCATCAACATACGCCAACCTTTAGGTAAAAGCTTTGCCGCTCCCTTCTGGTACCGCACACCTGGTAATCCTTGAACATAGCCTACATAGAAACTTGTGAATGCCAATAAATGCAAATCCTTTCGACTAACTGGTGCTCGACCTCGATAGCTTGGATTTTTTGACTTTGTAAGCGATGAATGATCCGGAGGTAATACAAATACAATGATATGGTGAGTATTTTCAGGCGCTGCTGTTGACAATTCTAGCGCCTGGACCCAGCGATCTTCCTCAAAGTCTGTGAGAAATTCCACATATTCATAAGCAATCTCACCTTCAGCCGGAATATTCAATTTTCGAGGACTATTTAACACAACATCCGGTTTTCCAAGTTGCCATCCATCTACCCATTCATAGGCCGCAGGCGCATCCCTGACATTGCCTTCTGGAGCACCTGAATCTATCCAATCAATTATTAATTGGCGATCTTGCATAGCTAGATGTCGTCCGCCCACCCACCGCTCAGCATCTCCCGAGGCAAACCATGGAGGCATAATATGATGATTTAGGACAAACCGAATCATGCTTCGACGTTGCAGAACTTGCTCATAAGTTTGTAATGGGAAAGGAGCTGCCTGGCCTACACGATGACAAACTTGGCATTTTTCAGTCATTAAGCGACTGACTTGTTTATGCCAGGTTAAATCTCTTACGACGTTTCTTGTGACTGGAGAATTGACATAGCAACCCGGCGAAGATGTCACAGGTATATCAACAGCTAATCCAGCTTTAACAGCCCTAATCGCATCAATCAAAAATTCGTTTCTTGCCTTTGGTCGGCTGAAACCTATACCAAATTGATCATCAATAGATCCTCGATATCTTAGTCTGGCATTTTCATCAAAAAGATATACTTCACTACTCGTTCTAACACCTAACCAATTACTAAGTTTGCTATCAACATCCAATATATAAGGGGCATCGAGATCATAGCGTTGGCTATCACGATATGCGTTCTGCTCATTAGCTAGGTCACCCGTTAACAAATAAATAATGTCAATATCCTCGTTTTGTAATTTCTTTAAATGAGGAGAATAGCGACGTGATATCGGACAGTCTGGATCACGCACTGCAATGATAAAAGGTTTACCTTGAATATCATCTGGCAGCACCAGATCACCATGTGACGTCAAATAACTTTCAGAAGGCATCTTTTTTGCGAGCGGCGCTGTAATTTCTTGCGCTTCTGTAGCTTGCCATTGAAATAGTTTTTTATCAGATGCAGATGCATTAGTGATAACAAGTACAAAGTTTAAAATTGCATATAGAATTATTTGCATTTTTGATCCAATTGACACTCTGTAATCAATAATAATAAAGAAAGCGCTCTAGCCATTGCACGGCGAGATCGCATAAAATGATCTAATCCAACTTCTACAACGGTATACCCGTTTGGCATCAACATTTCCTGAATTAAAGCCGTGCCATCGTTCGGACCAATACTCGCTAGTAAAGAGTATCCATATTTAGCTTGTTCGCCAACCGTACTAGCGAAAGGCAACCCAACAAAGTTAACCACAGTTAAGTTGCTTGGGAAATTTAACGATGCAAGACGACTTGAAGCAATGTCGGGATACAATTTATCAAATACAGACACAGGCGTATCTTCTGCAAAGCCTATAGAACGTAACCACCGCTTTGGATCATCGGCCGTATAATTGACTAAAGTACTACCAAAAATTAAACCGCCAATATTCAACCATCCTTTTACATGTGCTGTTTGGCTCTCTTCTAAATATGCACCCAGTGCATAAGCAGTTTCGGCACCGCCTTTGCTGGCACTAATAATAACGATTGATTGATTTAATTTTCTGGAGTCATTTATCGCTTGCGCGATGATTAATGCATTCTCTTCGACATCTCCATGCTCATTGGTTTCAACCAGAGTTGTTTGAAGTCCAAATGCTGCTAGAGCTCGACGCTGATACTTAAGATCTGCGCCTGTATCTCGACGCGTCTTCCAATGCCAACCTGGAATTAGCAATGCATGATGGTTTTCAAAAGATTTAATAAATCTTTGCTTTGTTCCCACAGAGTCCAACTGCTTGCTAAGTGCATATGATTCAGCCTGCCAGCGTCTATTATTTTCCTGGGATGATAATGCACGAGCCAGTATTATTGTCGCAAAATCAATAGAGCCTTTATCGACTAGGTATTGTAACTCTGATGTGCTAGGAATGGTTGCTGAAGATTCTTGAAGATCAATTCGAAGCTTTCTAATGTTCTCGGGCTCGTCATCATCAGGTGCTAAGGAATATTTAGCAATTTTCGAATCCATTTCAGCACTGACAGGCTCACCTGCAATTTGTCCCTCAGCATACAAAGGCCCCTTTGAAGCGCATCCCAAGAGTAGCATTAGAATTAGAATCGCAATAAAAAGGTATTTCGAAGACATAACAAGGATTAATCAATCTTTATAGTTAGGATGTTATTGGATTGCACTTAGAGCATGGTAATTTCCTTGTTTATATGTGTCCAGCCCATAATACGTCAGATATGAGAACCTGTTAGATATAATAAAATTTTTTATGGTAAGATTATAAATATTCTACATTTACACCAGTTTTGTTTCGCAGTCGTTTTGCAGTTTCCAATCTTTTAGCAAGAGTTTGGGATAATACTTCCGCTCTCTCGATATTTTTATCGATATTAAATGTTCGCTTAGATATATTTTCGTTTAGTAATGAAATATAGGCTTGGCAGATTTTTATTTCGTTGTCATAATTCTTAGCTTGTCTTGACAACATCGCTGCATGTTCAAAGTATTTTGAAGACGGCAGTCTCCCCCACCTTCTAGATTTCTTGATTTCTTTTTTACACTTATCAAGGGCATTCTTGAGTGCCAAATCACGTGGGTTAATAACTTTGTTATTAGATTTTGCGCTACTTTTTTTATCTCTAGAAAATGCCTTAAATACCGCAGAGAACGTCTTCATTATCCTGCCATCATAATAATTCAACAATATGGTTATTATTCAATGAATTAATCAGACATGAGAACAGATCATGACAAGTGGATCAAAAATTATTGTCAGCTGCCTCTTTCTTTAAGCAAAGATCCAATAGGTTGTCGTTTAGTACGATCAATTGAAAGGTAACCAGCACAATAGACAATTAATGGCGTAATTACGAAGCACAAGATAACTGTTTTAGGATTAAATATAAATCCCCCATCGATTACATAATGTGTGATGATCAGCGTGACCATCATATTTAACACATACGCAATTAACCCTGAGAACAGCCCAATCAATATAAACTCCGTACGGAATATTTTCTGAATTAATTTAGTACTTGCACCTACTGCCTTAAATATTGCAACACTATATAGCCTATATCTTCTTAAAATCATTTCTATTGCGATGAAAACCAAAATACTTGAAATTAAGGAAAAATATAGAATAGCTTCGACCGCATAACCCACTTTTTCGATAATGCTATGTGCTCTTTCTAGCACGAAATCCAGATCAAAAAACGTTGCGCTGGGATAATTTTTTACAAAGCTGCTTATAAGAGGGCGTTGTTGTTCGGTTAAATATAAACTAGTGATATAAGTACTTGGAAATTCATCCAATGTGGATG
>JBCDBX010000123.1:0-4187 GCA_039182865.1 Pseudomonadota bacterium | reverse complement strand
TGCACTACTAGGGTCTAAGATACGCAGTACAATTTTCTCACCGAATAGTGTCGGACAGGTATTAACACGAAAATCGATCGCTCGTTTTTTGGAGAGCTGCATCTTTATTCGTCCATCCTGGGGTATCCTGCGTTCTGATATATCGAGGCGAGACATTACCTTTATACGAGCTGTGATTCTTGGCCCTAGGGCAATTGGCGGGCTGGCAATTTCTTCTAGAACACCATCAATACGAAATCGAACTCGAAAGACTTTCTCATAAGGTTCAAAGTGAATATCAGACGCTTTTCTGTTGATGGCGTCCAAAAGCACTTTATGCACAAAACGAACAATTGGAGTCTCATCAACATCTGAATCTCCAGAGTCGGCAGCTGCATCTTCCTCATCTGAAAATTCTAGGTTGTCTAGATCATCATCAAGTAATCCATCCATATTCATGGGTGAGTCGCCCATTTCTAGCGCTTTATCCAGAATTTTCTCTAACTTATCCTCTTCGACTAGAACGGGTTCTGTGGATATTCCGGTATTGAATTTAAATTCATCAAGCGCGACTAAATTCATAGGGTCTGAAATAGCCACGAATAATCTATTTCCACGCTGCTGGATAGGCAGTGCATGATGTTGCCTAATTAATTTTTCTGGAACTAGGTTTATTGGGATTGATTCGATATCTAAGGCATTAAGATCTAATAAAGGGATACCAAATTCCTGAGATGCACAGCTCGCTAACGCGGCAGCTTCCACAATTCCATTTTTGACTAGATGACTTGCCAGTGAAGTCTGTTCTTCTCTTGACTGCTCTTGGGCTGTTGAGGCATTTTCTTGGGATAGCAGTCCATCGTTAATCAAACGTAACGCTAATCCGCCAATTCTTACTGAGCTTGCTGGTGTAGCCATTCTAGAGTTTTTATGAATTATTCCTATGGATGATGAGATTATACTAGCAAACGGAGCATATAAATTTGAAATTTTTCGATAAAACTACCTATTTTAGAGTTAGTTAGTGCACAATTCTCACGATTATTAGCGCACCTTTTGAATATTCTTTGAATTTCATCAACAATTATATGAACTCATTTATCCGACGTATGGTATGCACTTTGTACTTTTTTGAGTGTGATATGCGGTTAAATTTACGCATGGAACTTATTTTTCAAGAACTTAGCCCAGAAATTAATAATTAATTAAAAAACAAATAATGTTTGCCTATTGGCTTATACTCACTGAGTGAACAATCGCATTTATCTAATTTTTCTGATGTACATTTTAATATTAGGTGGATTTGTCGTAATCTCTATTTTCAATTGATCATCATTTAATTATCAGATGATCTTTAGCTTAAAAAATACTTTTTCAAAATTAATTTGAAATAATTCAATGAAAGTTGTGATATTAGCGGGTGGTTTTGGTACAAGAATTAGTGAGGAGTCACACCTTCGGCCAAAGCCTATGATAGAAATTGGTAATATGCCAATGCTTTGGCATATTATGAAAACATATTCGAATTATGGGTTGAATGAATTCATTATTTGCCTGGGCTATAAGGGCTATATGATTAAAGAATATTTTGCTAATTATTTTTTACATCTATCAGATGTAACCATTGATATTGCAAATAACAACATTGATATACATAGATCTAATGCTGAGAATTGGAAAATCACACTAGTAGATACTGGTGTTGGAACGCAAACGGGTGGTCGGATCAAAAGGATTCATAAATACTTAGCTAATGATAAAGTGTTTTGTCTTACCTATGGTGACGGTGTCACAAATGTTAATATTAATGAACTGATTCAATATCATGAAAGCCAAAATAAGTTAGCAACCTTGACTGCTGTGCAGCCTCCTGGCCGGTATGGTTCAATAAATATAGATAACGATAAAGTGGAGAGTTTTAAAGAAAAGCAGCGTGGGGATGGAGGTTGGATAAGCGGTGGTTATTTCGTAGTGTCTACCAAAGCCATTGATTATATTACAGATGACACAACCATCTGGGAAAAAGAGCCTTTAGAGGAATTAGCAAACTCTGATAACTTAGCAGCCTTTAAACATTCCGGTTTTTGGTATGCTATGGATACCTTAAGAGATAAAATCTATTTAAATGATTTATGGGAAAAGAATGAGGCTCCTTGGCGTGTTTGGGAGTCTTAATTAATCGTCTAAAAACATCCTTCTAAAATTTTGTTCAATAATATATATCAGGGTCGTAATGTTGTCTTAACAGGGCATACTGGATTCAAAGGTAGTTGGATGGCGGCTTGGTTAAACAAATTGGGTGCTAATGTATATGGATATAGTTTAGATATTCCAACGCAACCCAGTCATATTGAGCTTCTTAACGTTTCATTATCTGCAGATGAACGCGGCGATATTTGTAACTCAACTGAGCTTCATAAATTTTTCGACTTAGCAAAGCCAGATATAGTTTTTCATTTTGCGGCACAATCACTAGTGCTTCCCTCCTATGAGAATCCCGTCGAAACATTTTCGACAAATGTTCAAGGTACAGTCAATGTTTTAGAGGAAGCTCGACTATCGCAACATACGAAAGCAATTGTCGTAGCTACATCGGATAAGTGTTACGAAAATATTGAATCTGATAAATCTTATAATGAAGAAGATAAATTAGGTGGACATGACCCCTATAGTGCTTCGAAGGGGTGTGCGGAAATCGTTGTATCAAGTTACCAAAGATCGTTTCATAGAAAAGGACTTTTATATGCGTCTGTACGTGCTGGGAATGTCATAGGCGGAGGAGATTGGGCTGCTGGTCGATTGGTACCAGATATCGCACGCGCTTATTATAATAATCTTAACCTTAATATCAGGCACCCTAATGCAGTTAGACCATGGCAACATGTATTAGAGCCTTTATCGGGATATCTGCTGCTTGGCCAGAAGCTTCTGGAAGGTGACGGTGATTTTGTAGGCGCATGGAATTTTGGTCCTTTGGATGGCGAAGTACAAACAGTGCGGGAAATCGCGAATTTAATGTCTGAGATTTGGGATTTTTCATGTTCATATGATGCGGATTTAGATCATCATCATGAAGCCGGACTATTAGTGTTAGATTGCTCTAAGGCAAGGAAGAAACTGAATTGGCGCCCGATATGGTCTATCGAAGATACAGCTAACAAAACAGCAGAATGGTACTCCAACTACTACCAATACCAGCAAGTGTCTACGGATAATCAGTTTGATGAATATATTGGAGATGCAAAGTCTAATAAAGCAGTATGGATAGATTAGAAGTAAAACCACTATCAATTTCTGGAGTCTTTGAAGTGAAGTCACATCCGCTTGAGGATGAACGCGGATTTTTTAAAAGATTGTTTTGTGAGGAAGAGCTGAAGTCTTTTATTCATAGAAAATCAATTGTCAACGTAAATTTTTCAATGACGAAAAGGAAAGGAACTATTCGGGGGATTCATTTCCAGCATCCGCCGAAAGCCGAGTTAAAAATAATTCAGTGCCTTCAAGGAAATGTATGGGATGTTTTTGTTGATGTTAGACAAAATTCATCAACATTCTTAACCTGGGATGCAGTTGAGCTTAGTTCTGACAAGAATAATATATTAATACTACCGGAAGGCGTTGCGCATGGTTTTCAAACTCTGGAAGATGACTGCAAGATGTTATATATGCATACAGAACACTATGATAAGACATTAGAAGATGGCTTAAGATACTCAGATCCTTTTTTAAATATAAGTTGGCCTTTAGCGGTTACAAACTGTTCTGAGCGTGATGAGAATCATAAATTGATAAACAAGTACACATTTCGGGGACTCAATTGTGAAATGTAGGTTCTGTAAATCACCTCTGAAATTAGAATTAATCGATCTTGTAAATTGCCCACCTTCAAATTCTTATTTGAGCAAAGAACAATTAAATCTTCCTGAGGTTTATTATCCTTTAAAAGTATTGGTTTGTACTAACTGTTGGTTAGCACAAGTAGGAGAATTTAAAAAGCATAATGAGATATTTAATCAAGACTATGCATATTTCAGCTCATTTTCTACTTCGTGGTTAACGCACTGCAAACAATATGTATCCATGATCATTGAGCGTTTAAGGCTTGATAAATCATCTTCGGTAATGGAAATTGCTTCAAATGATGGATATTTATTGCAATATTTTCAAGAAAATAAAATTAAATGCATCGGGATAGAACCAACCGAGAG
>JBCDBX010000122.1:0-4226 GCA_039182865.1 Pseudomonadota bacterium | reverse complement strand
CAGGACTTACGCAACTGTCACTCTTCTATGGCACGCTTCGCGTGCCGAGCGCCTAAAAAACTAAATTATAGACATAGCAACGTCTGGACGTTTTAGCTGCTCGATTAGATAATTAGAGAGTAAATTATGCTTAATTTGATAAACAGTTTCACCTGTTTTATAAGCTAAAATTTTAAGTCTAAGCCAAACTAATATCGCGCAAGCAATATGATTTCTTTGAAGGCGAGCCTTACGACATTGGCATGATTCAATACCTGTTAACTGCTTTATCTCTCTATGAAACTCCTCTATTTTCCAGCGAATTTTACACACTTGTTGTGTAACATCCATGGAACTTTGAGATAAGTCGTTAGTTGCGACATAATCCGTTCTATCGGTAGAGACAGTAACACGGAAAAGTTTCACTTTTTTATTAGCAGGAAACCCTTTAATTTTTATGATTTTACCACTTTCTAAATCTTCATCACTCCATTCTAAATTTTTAATATTTTTATATTTCTGAAGACCACAAGTATCATCAACCAAACGATTAGTTTTTAAAGGACAGTAATATATTTTATCTAGACTATCAATTGTATTGCATTAGATTATTTACTGCATACCATGTATCCATTAGAACTGTCTCAAAGGGCAGATTTCTTTGATATACAAGACCTTGCAGCATATTTTTAACATGGTCAACCTTACTTAAACCATCATTGTCTGGGTTGAAAATACGATAATCTATAACCCAAAATTGCAATGTTTTAGGATTCACATAAATACAACTTACTATTCCTATTCCCTTGACAACACCATGTTCATTACCACTATATTGTTTTCTGACTATCTCTATTTCCTCAGAAAATCTTTTGTCTAAAACTGTATCATCAAATATAATATAAGCATCCTCATCTACTACAATTACATCTTTAGCATTGTCCCAAAGTAAACGAGGAGTTAGTTTTTCATTTTTTAAATAATAATTAATTTTATCGTGACTAATATTTTCCAGGTGCTCTGCGCGCATTAGTCATTGTATAATTAATTTGACTGCTAAGTAAATATTGACAATAATTAAGTTTAGTAAATCTCATCGCGTTCCCAACTTATTGATGCACCCTCTATCAATTGTCTCATAAAATTTTCAACAACAAGATACATCATTAATTCTTATTACTAATTCGAGTCAAGCCAATAGAACACATTCTTGTTATTGTAATATATATGTACTATCAATTAGCGATCGCACTGTGCCAGTTGCGTAAGTCCTGTTATTATTAAGTATTAATTTTAGTCTCATTTCTTCATAAAAATTCATCATAAAATCAACTTCTATGAACCACAGCCCATCATCCCTAACAATTTTGCAAAAATCGAAAACCATAATAAAAGCGGGCGTTACTGATTAAGATGCTCCCTGTTCAAATCAAGATATACGTCTGAGAATAGTCTTTATCATTGCTGCCACACAATATGCGATCGCTTTGCCAATAAACCTGCCAATCGCTCCGCTTTAACTAAGTTATCTTCCCGATGGGGCAGGCCAGTAATATTAGCATGATTTAGCGAATCCTGTTCCACATCCAAACCAATTTCCCGAATGCGCCCAACCTCAAGGCTAGCAACTCCATAACACTTGCGAAACAACATTGCACATTGTTCTGGAGAACACACACTAGCAATATTGACTGAAAGTCCCGGTTCCTTCGCTCGCAGGAAATAAGCATCTGCTTTCACCCAACCTGTGTCTTCATCAATCCACTGCTTACGCAGCAGCGCCCGATAAACAAATTGCATCTTCTGGTAATAGCTCAAATTCGGTCATGCTTTGGTTAGCCACTCTAACCACTGCACCAATATGGATGCTGTCACGTCCCGTTCGACAGCGTAATTATCTCCCATTTCATGGTACAAATAAAGCTGTTCCTCGGCTGAGGCTGGGCAAACCAATCTCACTTCACATTCAGGTGACTGTTTACTCCATGTTAGTCGAATGCTGCCTTGCTCATCTGTGGAAACCGAAGCCCTAGGAAAACTATCGCCCATTGCTTCATAGACATCTACAACCATTCCCATGGCTAGCTTAAAAGCGGATTGGCTTGGCTGTAAAATTCCATACTCATCCGTCTCATCCTCCTCCAAAAGAGCAACGAGCCGCTTCAATGTCACCGTAATATCGCTGCTAGAGGGTTTTGCTGACTGAGCAACGGTCATTTCAGTTATCAGTTATCAGTTATCAGTTACCCCATCGATAAATCGAGGGGCGTGCACCATTAAATAAGAATTATGAATTAATCTCATTTCTTCATAAAAATACATCATAAAATCAACTTCTATGAACCACAGCCCATCATCCCTAGCAATTTTGCGAAAATCAAGAACAATCACAAAAAAAGCGCATTTATAGTCCAACTTTTATCGGACATCATTACACTGCTAGGAATAGGGAGAAACTTTAGATGAAATTAGCCTACTGGATGTACGCGGGTCCAGCTCACATTGGTACCCTCAGAGTAGCCAGCTCCTTCAAAAATGTGCATGCGATTATGCACGCACCCTTGGGAGATGATTATTTTAACGTCATGCGTTCCATGTTAGAGCGGGAGCGCAATTTTACCCCCGTAACCGCCAGTGTAGTTGACCGCCATGTTCTCGCGCGGGGTTCCCAGGAAAAGGTTGTGGACAATATCACCCGCAAGGACACGGAAGAAAATCCAGATTTAATTGTCTTAACTCCTACTTGCACATCCAGTATTTTACAGGAAGACCTAGCCAACTTTGTGGAACGGGCACAAATGGAATGTCAAGGGGACGTGCTATTAGCCGATGTCAACCATTATCGAGTGAATGAATTAGAAGCAGGCGATCGCACTTTGGATCAGATTGTCCAATACTATATCAATAAAGCCCGGAAAAAAGGAGAACTTCCCCAAGAAAAAACAGCAAAGCCTTCTGTGAATATTATTGGTGTTTCCACATTGGGTTTCCACAATCAACATGATGCCACAGAATTGAAGAAACTCATGGGTGATTTGGGCATTGAAGTTAATTTATTACTTCCCGAAAGTGCATCTGTTCATGAATTAAAGAACTTACCCAGGGCTTGGTTTAATCTTTGTCCCTACAGAGAATTGGGCTTGATGACTACTAAGTACTTGGAAAAAGAGTTTGGTATGCCCTACGTGGATATTTCTCCCATGGGTGTTGTGGAAACTGCTCGCTGTATCCGTAAAATTAAGCAAGTGATTAACGCCCAAGGTGCGGATGTAGACTACGAAAATTTCATTGAAGAACAAACCCTGTACGTATCCCAAGCTGCTTGGTTCTCCCGTTCCATTGACTGTCAAAATCTAACCGGTAAAAAAGCAGTGGTATTTGGTGACAATACCCACGCCGCCGCCATGACGAAAGTTTTAGCCAGGGAAATGGGCATCCACGTAGTTTGGGCGGGAACCTACTGTAAGTATGATGCTGACTGGTTCCGGGAACAGGTTAGCGAGTATTGTGATGAAGTGATTATAACCGACGACCATGGGGAAATTGGAGATGCCATTGCCCGTGTGGAACCGGCGGCGATTTTTGGTACTCAAATGGAACGTCATGTAGGCAAACGCTTAAATATTCCCTGCGGTGTGATTGCTGCGCCTATCCACATCCAAGATTTTCCCATTGGTTACAAACCATTCATGGGTTATGAAGGGACAAATCAATTAGTGGATTTGGCATATAATTCCTTTACCTTGGGTATGGAGGACCATTTATTAGAAATATTTGGTGGACATGATACCAAGGAAGTCATTACTAAGGGTATTTCCGCCACATCTGATTTAAATTGGACTAAGGATGGTTTAGCTGAATTGAATAAGATTCCTGGTTTTGTTCGCGGTAAAGTCAAGCGTAATACGGAGAAGTTTGCTAGGGAAAGGGAAATTAAGGATATTAATGTTGAGGTATTATACGCAGCCAAGGAAGCAGTGGGAGCTTAAATCAGTTATCAGTTATCAGTTAAGAGTTAAGAGTTAAGAGTTAAGAGTTAAGAATGAAGTACAAGACTAGATACTCAAACTAAAAGTGGGATGGGCATCCTTGCCCGTCCAAATGTACTTCACGAAGATGAAATAACCGTATTTTCTTATCTCGTCCAGAGGCACAAAGACGCAACAGAAGAGCTTAAGAATGGTAACTTTCCTTTCGCTGATGTAAAATTATTTACCTCTGTGTTCTCTGCGCCTCTGCGGTTTTCT
>JBCDBX010000121.1:0-4273 GCA_039182865.1 Pseudomonadota bacterium | reverse complement strand
GTGCTCTTTCTAGCACGAAATCCAGATCAAAAAACGTTGCGCTGGGATAATTTTTTACAAAGCTGCTTATAAGAGGGCGTTGTTGTTCGGTTAAATATAAACTAGTGATATAAGTACTTGGAAATTCATCCAATGTGGATGGTGAGAATATCATATAAAAATTTGGTGCAAAGGATTCCCACTCGACACTACGAATACTATTAACCTGTGCAGACACCTTGCGTGTCTCTATCATAAAGCTAAGCATATCGCCCACTTTGATATCAAGATTATCTGCAAGATCTTGCTCAACTGAAACGGTATTGTTTGTATCTAATATCTGACCCCATTCTCCCTGAATAATCTTATTATCTTTTGGCAGATCATCATTCCATGTTAATGCTAGATCTCTTTGTAAAGAATTATCATATCGTCCGGTATCTTTATTTGCATAATCATCGATATTAATGCCATTGACTTCACTCAATCTACCTCGCACGATTGGATACATAGGATTATGAATAATATCGTTCTCGTTAAGATATGACACAAATCTCTGAGAATCGCTTTCAGTTAAATTTATCACAAATACATTAGGTGCATTTTCAGGCACTTTAGACTGCCACGATATTATTAAATCATCTCTAATTGTGCCAACTAAAGCCAAAGAAAAAAATGTAAGAGCAACTGCAATGACTTGTAACGACACCATCATATGATTTGCTTTAATGTTTCGTATCGCCAACCTTGTTGATGTGTTCTTAGTTTGTGTGAGTCTTTGTAGCAGCAGAATTAAATAATTAATTAAAATTAATGAAAATACGATAAAAATTGAGAGTGCGAGAATAATATACACACTGATCAAAACATCACTCGTCGCAAGATAGATTAATAGCGAAACTCCAATCAGCATAAAGGCCGCTGTTGACGTGATTGTGCGCTTTGCAGATATATTATTAGTGAGCAATATCTTGGGTGACGTCTTGATTAACGTCATGATAAATGGCCAAACAAAACTCACGACAATTATCAAAACGGCTGTGGAACTTATGAGATAAGGTTTAATGCCAGCTCTTGGCAGATTTTCAGGTACTAATTCACCAAGGGTATTTATAATGATTGATTGAGATACTGAACCTATTACAAACCCTAATGTGATTGCCAATAGAGTGTAAACAACTATTGGTATGACTATTGCGCCAATAATTTGTTTACTCTTCATTCCTAAACATCGGAATATAGCGTATTGGTGAGTCATCTCATTTGCATAGTGAAAACTGACCAATGCTGCCGCAACTGCCCCCAATAACACCGCTACCAATGCAATAATATTTAAAAAACTATAGGCTCTATCAAATGTTTTTGAAAGCGTGCGACCACCAGACTCCAAACTTACGAATTGCTGATTTAATTGCAGAGTCTCACTTAAAGACTGTTGCAAAGAATCTAATTGATTTATCTCTCCTGCAAACAAGTAGCGGTATTTAACGCGGCTACCTGGTTTTATGACTTGTGTCGCTTCAATATCATCCCAATTAATCAAGATACGCGGTGTAAAACTATAAAAACTATTACCACGATCGGGTTCGTATAAGATTATTTGAGTGACTTTGAAAGCAGTTTCACCGACATTAATATAATCACCTATATTAATATCCAGGTCATGCAAGACACGATCTTCAACCCATGCTTCTCCTACAGTAGGGATACCATCTACAGGATAAGCTTGGCCATATAAATTATCAGTAATTTGCAACTCGCCTAATAATGGATATGCATCTGATACTGCCTTCACACTAGATAATAAGAATGATTCGGCGTCAACGGTATTTGCCATTGACTGAAATGTCAGAATGTTTGCTTTGTCCAGTTGAAATGAATCTATAATTGCTTCTTGGTCATCAGTTAATTGACTTGATGACTCCAATACCAAGTCAGCAGCTAAGACTTCTTTTGCTTGTAAATTTAGTAGTCGCTCTATGCGATCACCCAACATACTAATACTAAATGTCACCGCACATGCCAATGTCAAAGCAATACAAAACAAGCGAATGGATGCTTGCTTCAACTGCCTGACCAACAATGTAAAATAGAAGTTAAACATCTAGCTCAAAGTAAGGCTGCCATCTTGCAATTGATATCGCTTGTTACATTTATTTGTGAGTGAATCGTCATGGGTCACAAGTACCAAAGATGTCCCATGCTCCTCATTAAGCTGAAATAACAAATCGATAATCTTCATGCCTGTATTTCTATCAAGATTCCCCGTGGGTTCATCTGCAAAAAGCAAAGGAGGTGTCTTGGCAAATGCTCTTGCTATCGCGACACGTTGTTGTTCTCCACCAGACAGAGTCGTTGGGTAATGGTTAATTCGATGCTCTAACCCCACCCAAGTTAACAACTCTTTTGCAATATTTTTGGCTTGTGCATTATCATTAATTTCTAATGGCAACATGACATTTTCCAATGCAGTGAACCCTGGTAACAAATGAAATGACTGAAACACAAACCCAAGATACTGATTACGTAGGCTAGCCCTGTCATCTTCTGATAAAGTTTGGAGCTGATGATGGAACAATTCAATACTTCCAGTAGTCGGAGTATCAAGGCCTGCTAGGATACTTAGAAGTGTGGTTTTTCCGGAACCCGATTGACCTATAATTGCCACGGTTTCTGAGGACGATACTTCAATACTAACTTCTTTTAATATAGTTAAAGAGCCTTCTTCCGTTGTGACAGATTTACTGATACTTTTACAACATAAAATTTGAGAGTTTATATCCATGGTCATCCGCTTATTAATAATCAGTTTGATTATTACCCTTCAATTAGTTCACTCAGACACCCAAATAGATAATGGCAATAAAACAATTTTAATTATGGGAGATAGCCTAAGCGCTGCTTACGGCATTGAGATTGAGGAAGGCTGGGTTAATTTATTAGGTAATCGTCTTGATGATTATGACACGAATAATAATTGGCATGTAGTCAACGCATCAATTAGCGGAGAAACAACGACTGGGGGATACCAAAGGCTACCGAAGTTAATAGAAGAATATCGTCCACACATATGCATAATCGCTTTGGGTGCTAACGATGGATTACGTGGACAGTCACTAGGTTTAATGAAAAATAATTTGGAAGGGATGGTCGAAATATGTAACGCAGATGGGCAGTCCTTGTTAGTTGGTATGATGCTACCTCCCAATTATGGGGCAGCTTTTACCAATGCTTTTCAAAAAGCGTTTCAAGATACGGCTGAAATGTACAATACAAAGCTGGTCGATTTCATGCTTGAAAGCATTGCATTGCAAGATGAATACTTTCAAGCAGACGGTTTACACCCGACAGCGCAAGCACAACCTCTTATTTTAGATACGCTTTGGGTGGAGTTAGAGCAAATACTTAACAACAATTAGATTCAATTAGCAGTTAGTATTTCAATACTTCCATGATCATCACAGTGATCACCATGCACATGATGTAGTCGACCATTAACAATGTAGTCAATGTGATCGCCATGAGGGATCGCTTCATGTCCACAGCCCGGACCATGCACATGATCACCGCATTCATCAACTGGGTTACATGTGTCAGGGTTATTACTATTTACTTCGATAACATGCTCATCGTAATGATCTTCATGCGGATGATGTAAGTGACCATCATGCAAGTAATCGATATGACCATTATGTCGAATCGCAGTATGACCACAATTGGGTCCATGTGTATGCTCAGCGTGAGTGTGAGTGTCAGAACAAGCCATTTTTGTCTCCTTGATAATCTTCATATAGTTAAATTATAGACCATAATTACTTCATTAAAATTCATTATTTCTGAAAATTACTTATCTGATTGAATATTGAAGCAGTCTACTTATATACAGTATATAACAAGAATATCAGTCAGTTAACTTAAACTGCATTTTTAAGAACGCGCAAAGTTTAATTTTCTCATTTCTGTCACATTAATTATTCGGTTGAGATGATATTGTCGTTTAATATTGAGCAGAAGATATGTGATAACATAACAAGAAAAAACATCGCACACTGGGGAGAATCATATGAAGCACAATCCATTTCAACTCGTATTTGTCCTAACAAGATCTTTACCTTTTATAAGAGATTTAATATCCGTACTTAAAGATCAGCACTAGAGTTCAATTACCATGAAATTCATAAAATTAATTAGCTTAGGCTTGATGTTATTGATCTTCTATAACACTTCGCATGCACAGATCACAGAACGTGAAAAAAGAGCGATATTGGATGCTCACAACCAGGCGCGGGCAGAT
>JBCDBX010000120.1:0-4335 GCA_039182865.1 Pseudomonadota bacterium | reverse complement strand
ATTAAACAAGGTCAACGTACAACGACTTATTGTACAAAGTGTCAAAAATAATTATTTAACTATCGCTAAACCTTCTCCACGTGGATCTGAGGCAGCTTCTAAAGTTTTTGTTTGTTTATTCCAAATGATTGCCTGCATGTCGCCATATCCACCTTCAATTTCTCTAAGCTCGTGACCTTTCTCTATAAGTATCTTCTGGTCCTCTTTACTAAGAGCTTCTGATTCAAATTGAATGACATCTGGAAGATATTGATGATGGATTCGAGGGTCACTAACAATTTCTTCACTATTCATCCCTTGAGTGAAATCTAAAATGGCTAGCGCAAGCATACTGATAATACGACTACCACCCGGAGTCCCGACAATTAATACTTTATCTTCATTACGAACAAACAAAGGTGTCATACTAGACAACATTCGTTTTCCAGGTTCTATAGCATTGGCCTCTGTACCCACAAGACCATAAACATTTGCGATACCCGCCCCCATTGAAAAATCATCCATCTCATCATTGAGTAATACGCCTGTACCAGGTGGGACAAACCCGCTACCAAACGGATAGTTAATGGAAAGCGTGGCAGAAACATAATTACCATCAGAATCTAGCACTGAGAAATGAGTTGTATCCTTACCTTCATCAAGCTTTATGGTTGGTAACTCTTGACTAAGACTTGCTTGTTCAGCATTGAAGTCTGAAAATTTTTGTTTTGCATATTCTTTATCAAGTAACTGCTGCATAGGAATATCAACAAAAGCTGGATCACCTAAATAAATAGCACGATCCTGATACGCACGTCGCATTGCCTCTACAATCATATGTGTCTGATATATACCATCTAACTCAAATATATTTTGCTCCTCAAGCATTGCTAAAATTTGCGCTATCACCACACCGCCTGATGTTGGTGGAGGTGGCATGATGATAGTGTAATTATGATATTTAGTTCGAATCGGTTGGCGTTTAATGATTTTATATTGTTCTAAATCTTCTAATAGCCAAATCCCACCTGCCTTTTGCACACCTTCTACTAATTTTTTTGCAATTTCACCCTCATAAAAAACTTTAGCGCCTTGTGCTGCAATTTTAGAAAGCGTATCCGCAAGTTCAGATTGAATTACCAAATCACTACTTTCTGGGACATTACCTTGATTTAAAAATATCTCTGCTGCAGAGGGTGAGGCTAATAAAGTTTGTTGTCGAAACTTAGCTAATCTTTGATAGATTAAGCCAGGATGAAAACCATTTTGCGCAAGCCTGATCGCGGGTTGGAGGTTATCGCCTAATGCTAAATTACCATAATCATCAGTGATAACTTGTAAAGCTGCAATCACTCCAGGGATACCTGCGGCACTTGGACCGTCGATTGAATCGCGTGTTAGCTGGCCTTGGTCATCCAAATACATATTAGCTGTCGAATTTAATGGTGCAGTTTCCCGGCCATCAATCACCACATCAGTATTTTCTTGCGCATTATGTAGTAACCAGAAACCACCTCCTCCAATACCGCTCCCATAGGGTTCGACAACCGCAAGTGCTGCACTGATGGCAACGGCTGCATCGAAAGCATTTCCGCCAGATTGCAGAATGTCTTCACCTGCTTTTGTTGCAAGCTCATGCGCTGTCGCTATTGCATAGAAGTTAGAATCTGGATATACAGTGCTAGAAGTCAGCACTAAAAAAAAGACAATAATTTTTCGCATTATTTTTTTACAAGATTTTCGTATTTAAGTTGCAACTGTTGTTTTGTTTCCTGATGATCTGGGCTCACTAATATGCAATCTACGGGGCATACTTCAACACATTGTGCATCTTCATAGTGCCCCACACATTCTGTACATAGTTTTGGATTAATTTCATATATCTCTTCACCTTCATAAATAGCATTATTCGGACATACAGGTTCGCATACATCACAATTGATACATTCATCCGTAATGTATAACGCCATAAACAATTATTTTGTATATTTAACTTTTAATGCAGCTTCAACTTCCGTATGAACAAATCGAGAAACATCGCCACCTAATGAGGCAACTTCACGAACTAACGCAGATGAAATAAAAGAAAACTGTTCTGCGGGAGTTAAAAATATGGATTCCAGTTTCGGATCGAGATGACGGTTCATACTAGCCAGCTGAAATTCAAATTCAAAATCAGATACGGCGCGTAAGCCTCGTAGTACCGCGACGGCTTTTTGATCATGCGCAAACTCAACGAGCAAGCCCGAAAACCCACATACTTCTATGTTGGGAAAATCTGACAGTACAGTTTTAGCTAAACTGACACGTTCATCGAGATCAAATAAAGGTTGTTTGTCAGAATTGGCGGCGACTCCAATAATAACTTTATCAAACACATGTGTGGCACGACGTGCTAAATCCATGTGACCGTTAGTAATAGGGTCAAATGTGCCTGGGTAGACCGCCGTTTTCTGCATAATTCTTATCGTTAAGTTTCAATTAAGCCGTATTCTACATCTCCTGCTTTCGACTGTCGCTTCCACAGCCAGCTTTGCGGTAGATTCAGAGGTAGATTGCCCACCTGTGCTTCCACATAGATAGCCGTGTTATCTTTTAGAATGCCGCTACGGGAAATTTTATTAAGAATTTCGACAAGATCGTATTGAGCAAATGGTGGATCTATGAAAATAGTGTCAAATTGATTCTGGGTTTGTTCAATATACTGCAAACTGTCCGCACATATTGTCTTAATATTATTTGCTTGTAAACGCTGTGACTGCTCAGTAAGTAGCTTAATGATGGCTGGATCAGTATCAATTATTACCGCTGAAGAAGCACCGCGCGATACTGCCTCGAATCCAAGGGCACCACTGCCGGCAAACATATCTAAACAATCACTTCCTTCAATTGATACCTGTAGCCAATTAAATAAAGTTTCACGAATTCGGTTGGATGTTGGGCGCACACCTTCTTTGAGCAGCACTTTGAGGTTTGTGCCACGCCACTGACCAGCAATTATTTTTATCTGTTGTGGAGCTGATTTTATCTTATTCACTGTTTGAGGAAAGTGTTTCATTTCCCACAACAATCGTTACTAAATCTTCGACATCAAGATGTTTTTTAAAAGCCTTTTTCACGTCTTCAAGTGTAACTGCCTCAATTTTTTTGCTGAAATCATTCAAATAAGTGATTGGCAAGTCATAGTAACCTATCATTGATAGGTACCCTAGAATATCTCGGTTACTATCCACTCTAAGTGGAAAACCATTAACAATGCTTTCTTTGCTTAGCTCTAGTTCTTCCTCAGTAGGCCCATTTTGCACGAAGTCATCAATCACCTGATAACAAACATCTATAGCTTGTTCAGCTTGATCAGAGCGTGTTTGCAGCCCTAACATAAAAGGCCCAGGTTGTCGGTAAGGTATGAAATAGCTATAAACGCTATATGACAAGCCTCTTTTACCACGCACTTCCTCAACAAGACGTGAGGTAAATCCACCTCCACCTAAAACATGATTGCCAACATAGAGATTAAAGTAATCAGGGTTGCCTCTTTGAATACCTATCATTCCAATTCGGACATGTGCTTGTTGCGAAGGAAAATCAATATCTTCCTTAGCAGCGGGCGCAGGTTTTACCTTAGGTATTTTGTTCAACACACCATCTTTTGGTAGTGCATTGCCAATACGATCTGCAATTGCTTCCGCTTGTTTGCGGTCAACATCCCCAACGATCGCAAGGATAGTACCCTTAGAGACTAAATGATTGGTATGAAACTTTTGAACATCTTTTAAAGTAATCTGATCTAAACTTTCCTTAGTGCCACCAGAACTTTGTGAATAGGGATGCTGTTGGTATAAGGCCTGATAAAATGCTTCACTTACTATAGATGAGGGGCGTTGCAATCTGTCTTCTAACCCAATCAACATTCTATCGCGCTCACGCGCAAAATCACGCTCAGGAAATTCTGGTTTAGAAACAACTTTGATATATAGATCTAAGGCTTTTTCAAACCACTCTTGTTTGGAGAGGCTACGTAAAGAGATACTGGATCGATCCAGATCAACATTAGCACTATATTGAGCACCGACACTTTCAAATTCTGATGCTATTTCATCGGCTGTTAAGTCACCTGTTCCTTGATTGAGTAGCACATGTGTTAGTACAGAAATTCCAGGCAATTTACCATCACGTACACTGCCAGCATCAAATGTTAGCGCCACATCAACCATAGGTAATTCAGTCGCCTGTACATACATCACCTTTATGCCATGCTTTGTATTCCACGTTTCAATATCAGGTAATGCATATGCTAATGAGAAAACATTAACCGCTAAAATAATTAATAGTGTTCTAATAATCATAAGAGTTTAT
>JBCDBX010000119.1:0-4351 GCA_039182865.1 Pseudomonadota bacterium | reverse complement strand
GTACTTCATAAGCTGCGCGACCATGGCAATACCATTATTGTGATCGAGCATAATCTAGATGTTATAAAGACTGCAGACTGGGTAATTGACCTAGGCCCCGAAGGCGGTGCCGGTGGAGGAGAAGTGATTGCACAAGGAACACCTGAGGACATCGCCAAGCAAAATGTGTCTTACACAGGACAGTTTCTTAAGGAGATTCTAGCCTGACCTTGTCTCCAATATTAATCTGATACAGTTCGGCCACAGAGGCTTTAGATTGAGCGACTTCAATCAAGCCTAATGAATTAGCGTACCAAAAAGGTTTGTCTTTTAGTTCGTTGTCAAATGTTCTCGCAAATGAGACGTCTAATTCGTTAACTTTTAAGCTTTGCTGTTGAGAAACATCTTTTGCTTCTATTCCAGTCATCGCATTGCCGTAATGATCAATATAAATAATCTCAGACAAATCATCTCGCCATTCTTTGCCTACTAGGTTTTCAGGCTTAACTGGAAACGAAGCAACCTTCATTCCACACTCTAAATGAGCCGCAGCTGGTGCAAATATATCACGGCCATGAAAGCTGGCAGACACCGCTTTAATATCATACTCAATCATATGTGCACTCACTGTCTTGGCTTGATTAATGATTCGCGCAAATAAGCCATTGTCAGGCCCGACAAAGTATCTTCCATCTAATTCTAGCCATAGTGGTAATCGATCAGTGCCAACACCAGGATCTACGACGGCTAATATAATCGATCCCTCGGGTATATCTAGCACCAACTTTTGCAATAACCGACTCGATGCCTGAGGATTAAACACTGGCAAGTCATGGCAAACATCTAGCAATTTACAATCCGGCGCTATTTGATGAATCGCATTTTTCATCAACCCCACATATGGATCAGTAATACTGTAATCTGAAAATAAATAAATCATCTTGTATTTATAAACACCATAAAATAAAAAAGCCAGGCAATGCCTGGCTTTTTGAGTGATTGATTAATATAGATTTATTCTGGTCGATCTACTAACTCGACTAATGCCATCGGCGCATTATCACCTGCGCGGAAACCACATTTAAGGATACGCAAATAACCTCCAGGTCGATCTTTATAACGCGGACCAAGCTCGGCAAATAATTTTCCAACAGCGGCTTTGTCACGTAAACGTGAAAAAGCTAAGCGACGTTGTGCTACCGAGTCATTCTTAGCTTTAGTAATTAAGGGTTCAATTACACGACGCAACTCTTTTGCTTTTGGCAACGTCGTCTTAATCACTTCATGCTCGACTAGCGACACTGCCATATTACGAAACATGGCATTTCGGTGCGCATCAGTGCGATTTAGTTTTCTTCCAGAGTGACGATGTCTCATTTCTTTATCCTCGCAAGCTTAGATTAATGGCTTACGTTCTTCTTTCATGTGTGCTGGCGGCCAGTTTTCTAAGCGCATACCTAGAGACAAACCATGTGAACCAAGCACATCTTTGATTTCTGTTAATGACTTCTTACCTAAGTTAGGCGTTTTCAATAATTCAACTTCTGTGCGTTGAATCAAGTCACCAATATAGTAAATATTTTCTGCTTTTAAACAATTTGCAGAGCGGACAGTTAATTCTAAATCATCAACCGGACGCATCAAGATAGGATCAATTTCAGCTTCAGTCTGAACTTGTTCTTCTTGCTCATCGCCTTGCAAGTCTACGAATACCGTTAATTGTTGCTGCAAAATACCTGCGGCTTTTCTCACAGTTTCTTCAGGATCGACAGTTCCATCTGTTTCCAACTCGATGATTAACTTATCCAAGTTAGTACGCTGTTCTACACGCGCTCTATCGACTGAATAAGCAACACGGCGCACAGGGCTAAAGCTGGCATCTAACAAAAGAGTACCAATTGCACGCTCTTCATCTGTCGCACGTTGAGTTGCAGGGACATAACCACGCCCTTTAACAGCTTTAAGCGACATATTAATAGAACTACCAGAAGTTAAATGTGCAATAACATGGTCAGGATTAACAATTTCTACATCCTGGTCACCTTGTATATCACCAGCGGTCAAAACACCAGGACCACTTTTATTAATGGTAAGTGCCGCTTCGTTTTTACCATGTAACTGAATGGCAACACCTTTGAGATTCAACAAGATATCAACGACATCTTCTTGCACCCCTTCAATAGCAGTGTATTCATGCAATACACCTTCTATTTGTGCTTCAACAATGGCGCATCCTTGGATTGAAGACAATAAGATACGACGTAACGCATTCCCTAGCGTATGTCCAAAACCACGCTCTAATGGCTCTAAAACAATTTTTGCATTCCGCGGGTTTATGACATTAACGTCAACTAACCGAGGTTTGAGTAACTCACCTGTACTTGCCACGATAAATAACCTCTTACGTTACTTAGAATATAATTCCACAACGAGCGATTCGTTGATATCAGCTGATAGATCTGATCGCTCCGGCGGCGCTTTAAAAGTGCCTGACATTTTTTTTGCATCGACTTCCACCCAATCAGGAAAGCCAAACTGCTCTGCTGTATTGAGTGAGTCTTGGATTCTTAACTGTTTGCGTGCTTTTTCGCGCACAGTGATAACATCGTCTGACTTTACTTGATATGAAGGAATATTCACTAATGTGCCATTCACTTCGATAGATTTATGACTCACAAGTTGACGACATTCGGCACGAGTCACGCCAAAGCCCATGCGGTAAACAACATTATCTAAACGACATTCAAGTAACTCTAATAAGTTCTCACCTGTAGAACCCTTCTGAGATGACGCTTTTTTATAATAATTTCTAAACTGACGCTCTAACACGCCATACATACGGCGCAGTTTTTGTTTTTCTCTTAGCTGTAATCCATAGTCAGAAGTTCTGCCGCGCTTATCACCATGTTGCCCAGGAACTTTATCAGCTTTGCATTTTGAATCGAGCGGGCGAACACGACTTTTCAGGAAAAGATCCGTGCCTTCACGACGACTTAATTTACATTTAGGTCCTAAATATCTAGCCATAACTACACCCTACGACGCTTTGGTGGACGACATCCGTTATGAGGAATTGGAGTTATGTCCGTAATATTAGAAATTTTAAATCCAAGCGCATTTAAAGAACGCACTGCAGATTCACGACCTGGTCCTGGACCTTTAACCATCACATCGAGATTTTTCATTCCATACTCAAGTGCCACATTGCCACAACGTTCTGCTGCAACCTGCGCTGCAAATGGTGTGCTTTTACGAGAACCACGAAAACCTGATCCGCCAGACGTTGCCCAGCATAATGCATTGCCTTGTCTGTCAGTGATCGTAATGATTGTGTTATTAAAAGACGCATTAATATGAGCGATCCCATCGGTGACCGTTCTTTTTACCTTTTTACGCGTGCGTCCTGTAGTTGGTCCTGCCATATAACTTACCTTGAGTTATTTATCTCTTAATCGGGCGACGTGGTCCCTTACGGGTCCTCGCATTGGTTTTAGTTCTTTGTCCGCGTAATGGCAGTCCACGACGATGGCGAATGCCACGGTATGTACCCAAATCCATTAAACGTTTAATGTTCATTGAGATTTCACGACGAAGATCACCTTCGACCTCAAACCTTGCGACTTCTGTACGTAGCTTTTCAACTTCGTCTTCAGTTAGATCTTTGATCTTCACAGTGGGTGCAACACCTGCTGCATTACAGATTTCTCGAGCGCGTGTACGCCCAATACCAAATATGGAGGTCAAACCAATTTCGGTATGTTTGTGTACTGGGATGTTGATGCCAGCGATTCGTGCCACTATAAAATCTCCTAACTATGTCTCTTTATTTACTAAGGCCGCGGATTTTAACAATAAAATCATGCGTTTGCCTGCTTTTTAGCCTTGTCTCTGCTTATGACGCGGATCGGTACAGATCACACGCACGACACGATTGCGGCGAATCACCTTACAATTACGACAAAGCTTTTTAACTGATGCTCTAACTTTCATTTCTAATACCTACCGTAGCTGGCCTGCTCGGCCACCTTTTAAATTCGCTTTCTTCATCAAGCCTTCGTATTGATGCGACATCAAATGTGATTGCACTTGAGCAATGAAGTCCATAACAACCACAACTATGATCAACAATGATGTACCGCCAAAATAAAATGGCACATTCCATTTGAGGATCAAAAACTCTGGCATCAAACACACCAAAGTGATGTAAACCGCACCTACCGCTGTCAAACGTGTTAACACGCCATCGATGTAACGAGCACTCTGCTCACCAGGTCGTATCCCCGGAATAAAGGCACCTGATCGCTTTAAATTATCTGCTGTTTCGCGCGAATCAAATACAATCGCTGTATAGAAAAAGCAGAAGAAGATAATC
>JBCDBX010000118.1:0-4376 GCA_039182865.1 Pseudomonadota bacterium | reverse complement strand
TCTTAAACTACCAGACATGCCTAAATGAATAATTAATGTGCCTGGGTCGGATTTAAGTAATAAATATTTACCTCGTCTTGCTATTACATTTATGGTGTGTCCTGATAAATACTGATTAAGTTTGGTAGGTATAGGCCAGCGAAGTTTCTTGGTGCGAAGTATAGCTTTGCTGACGGTTTGATTAACAAGATGTGGCTCAATGCCGCGGCGTGTGGTTTCAACCTCTGGTAATTCAGGCATACAAAATTTATTTAATTGTTTGTATGGTTAAAGCTTCGATTTCTACTAATAAATCATCACGGCACAAGTCACTTTGCAGGTAATAAATATGACGAGTGTCATCTAAGTTATTTTCTAGATAACTTTTTACATGATCGAAATCATTCGCATGTTTTATGTAAACTTTTAACTGAGTCATTTCTGCAGTACTAATCTTATTCATTTTTTCATCGCTGACACATGTATCAATTAAGTGGCTAATATTATCTAGACAAACTTCAAGCTGCCGGATTACATCATCTTTATGCAAGGTTTGGTGACCTTTGATGCTGGCAGTACCCGATACAAAAAAGATTTCTTGTGAATTATTACGATGATATAAAGCGCGCGAGAATAAAGGACGATCTTCACTGTATTCAGCAGGATAATGAAATGCACTAACCTGCTGTGGATTTTCAATTCCACTGCCTAGCGTTTTGCCCGCAATAAAGTAAATGTGAAGCCCTTCTTGCTGTGTGCCAACCACAGTTGCAGCAGGATAATCATGTTCATGGTTAGAGTTCTTGTATGCCCGCGATCGGCCGCTGCAAAATAATTGATAATTATTCTGCTCTCTTTTCACAGCATGTGTTATTTGTGGAAGATAGTTCCAAGTGCGTAATAAGTAAGGATAGCCTAGTGCTTCTATCTGTTTGAATAATTCGCTGTAAGCAACTTCAGTGGCTCGATCAATCGGTAAATTAAGGTGTAATTGGGTAGGTATGGCAGCAATTAAATATTGCTCATTATGATAAAAATCCCAATCAGTATCCTTAATTGGTAAGCGTTCAAACATACCTTGCCAGGATTCAATAATATGACTTGTGCCAAATATAAGTGTGGGAATATGTATGTCAGACTCACATCTCTGATCACCATAACTTACGATAAAAGTATTTTTTGGATTACCGGCCTGGCTTAAATCAGATGCCATATGCATCTCAAGCCCTGAACCTAAGAGTTCGGTTTTATTTGCCGCCGTATTCATGATCGGTATGGAGTTAATTTTTATTTCGAAGCCAGTGTAAGCAAAAACCTGTTGCCACAAGCACAGCAGGTATGATGATCAATAATATCAGGGCAATGGTAATAATGTCCTTATCTCTTAACTCTAGGTGCTGGTCCGGTACTGCATGATGAGAAATCGCGATTAAGCTGTCATCTTCTGTCAGCCAGTTAAAAATATTAAGAGATAAAGGGAAATTGGCGCCATAACCGATATAACCGTTTGCGACAAAATCAGAATCAGCTATCACGACCACACGTTGCAAGTGGTCATTATGCATTCGGGATAATGCTAGACCGAGTGATAGAGGCCCAGTCGTATCACCCGAATCGCTCTGAAAGCTAAGCTCATCCTCACTGAGTCCGCCTACTTCAGACCAGGAACGAGGCAAGGAAGTAAATAAAATATCTGTTTGCCAATCTGAATTTTCATTGATTGAAAGTCCACTGGTAAATGGAAATAAACCATGTGATTTTAAGCTAGAGGTTATATCGTGCTGTTTAAATTCAGGTACAGGAATTACGGCCGCATGCTTGATCCCTAGCATGATGCGTAAACGAGTATTGGCATCAATTACTACACCTGGAATAGTTTCGATGGCTAGAATTTCATCTAACTTCTCAAGAAAATTATCTTGGGAAGGATCACGCAAGTAAAGCAAGTTTCCACCTTGTTGTAGATAATCACCTATCATGGAAATTTCAGCTTCTAGATAGGCACTACGAGGACCGGCAATCACAAGCAATGTAGTATTGTCAGGGATAAATGAATGAGCTAGTAAGTTTAGCGGCTGAACATTAATACCAACATTATTTAATTCGTTAGTAAGTTTGCTGAGGCCATTGTTATCTGTAGCGAATGGGTCTCTTTCACCGTGTCCTTGTAAGACGACTACCCAGGCTTCACTTTGGCGTGCGAGCTTAAATAAAGCTCCAGTAAATCTTTCTTCATTTAAACGATTAAGAATGATGTCTTTGTCATCATAGGTAATCTTGAGTTGTCCTAAATGGGTGAAGCCGAGTTTTTCAATTTCGTCTGTTGCGAGCAGATTATCAATAAACTCGAATTCAATATCATTTTTAAATCGTTGGTAGCGATCGACAAAACGGCGTACTTGTTCGCGTGTTTGTGAACTACTGTCAAAATATGCCTGGATAATGATAGGTTTATCCATCCTTTCCAGTAATTCGATGCTAGCGATGTTTAAAGTATTACGTTTTCCTTGTGTCCAATCACTTTGCAAGTTGTATGAAGAATTAGCCCATAATAAAGTTGCCGAAATTGTTATGATTAATGACGATAAGCTATATAACATCAGCTTGGATCTGCGTTGATAGTTTTTGTTTGGCATTATTCAGATGAGTAGCGTAACTTGACTATGGCTAAACTAAGAAAAGTGATGCCACCGATAATATAAAAAAAGATATCTTGGCTAGTAATGAGACCCGATAATGGTGCGAGCATATGCGAAAAGCCCGAGACGTATAAAAACAACTCACTAGTACTACCCTGCGATGTGGCTGAGAAAAATAAGACAAATGATAAAAGAAAGAAACCAAAACACCCTAATAGGGTGAACATAATATTTTGAGAAAGGGATGCTATCCATACATAGACACACGTATAGCTAAACTGAAAGAAAATCATGCCAACGACACCAGCCCAAATTTTACCCCAGTCTAAATTTGTAGTTAAAGAAATAGTGGCTGGAAAACTCAAGTTCATTAAAGCAAAAACTACTATGACCGAGAGTAAAGCAATAGTTTTGCCAGTGATAATTTTGTATTTTGCAAGTGGTGAACTGCTTATTAGAACATGTTGCTTGCGTATCTTTTCTTCTGTGATGATACGCAGTGTAAATATTGGCATCATCAATGCGCCGATAATAGAACTCCAAAATAAGGTAGGATAAAAAACCGAATCTGTCACACCTGGTGCTTGCTCTGAACCTGAAAACCTTACTTGAATGTCATTGATAAAGTTACTAAGAAAGACTAAAAACAATAATGCGACAACAATAAAGGTTAAGCCTAAAACAATCCATACTAGGGGTTGGAACCAAATGCGACGCATATCATTGGCAGCAATTGTTAATATTTTCATGAACATTTCCCCTTCAAGCTTTATCTCTCAGTACTTCATTAATAAAGATATTTTCTAAGGTGTCATGTACATCATAAATTTCAACTAGACCCCAATTATTTGCTTCTGATTGAGCAAGTAAACTATTCTTTAAAGCATCAAGATGATCATGTGATGGACTACCTTTGGGATTGATACGAAGTGTATTGTCATCAATAAATTTAATATTGCCTATCTCATCATTAGATTGAATATCATTAATAGGCGCTTTTTTGATGAAGCGTAAAGCAATGGTATTAACTTGTTGTAGTTCGCTAATCTTTTTGCTTAATACTGTTTGCCCTTGTTTAAGTAGATGAACGCGATCACAAATTTGTTCAACCTCGCCGAGTTGATGCGTCGATAATAAAATTCCGGCATCTTTGCGTAAGTGTAAAATCAAATCGCGCATTTCTTGCATCTGAGTAGGATCCAAACCATTTGTAGGTTCATCCAAAATTACTGCATGTGGTTTATGAATAATAGCTTGAGCGATGCCAATGCGTTGTTGATAACCTTTGGAGAGTTTTTTAATTAGGCGTGTGCTGACATTGTTTAATTCACAAAAAGTCTTCACTTCCTTTAAACGCGATTTAGTTTGTTTTTTGTCAGTGCCACGGATGCGTGCGACATATGTTAGAAACTCATCAACGGTTAAGTCAGTATAAAGTGGCGGTGTATCTGGCAAGTAACCTAGGTGCTGCTTCGCTTTTTCCGGGTGTAAATTTATATCAACGTTTTTAACGAGCACGCTGCCGCGGTTGGGTGTGAGTTCCCCTGTAAGTAAGCGTAAAGTCGTTGTTTTGCCTGCCCCGTTGGTGCCGAGTAAAGCCAAAACTTCACCACGCTCAATTGTTAAACTAAGTTCATGCAGCACCTTGTGGCCATGGAAATGGCGGCAGACATTATTTGCTTGTACGATGGGCTGCATATTTTAAGAATTAATCAAAATGACTGTTTTATTAGGAATCGATGCTGGCGGAACATTTAC
>JBCDBX010000117.1:0-4431 GCA_039182865.1 Pseudomonadota bacterium | reverse complement strand
TTGGCGGAATGATGAGAAGACGGCATCGAGTTTTGTGGAGCATGCTGAGTTAGGACGTTTGTATAAGACGGGTGATTTGGGGCGATGGCATCGAGGAGGTTATATTGAGTTTGAGGGACGGGTTGATAACCAGGTTAAAGTTAATGGCTATCGTATCGAATTGGGAGAGATTAAACATAAAATGGAATTATTGGCGGAAGTGTCTCAATCTATAGTTTTATGTGATCAAGGAGGAAGTCGAAAAAGTATTATCGCCTATTATATTCCATCGGGAGTATGTGATATTAATGACAAATTTAAAAATAAGAGTAATGAATTAATAGATAAATTATCAGCATTGGATTTATCCGTCGCATATAAGAAAGCTACAAAACATGAAATGGACAAATTTATCAGTGAAATAAAAAATAATGAATTAAATTACTTAAAACTATTGAAAGAAGCCTGTATCGAACTTTCTCTTTTTCAAGAAGTAGGTTTTTCTATAGATATTGACAGTGTTATTAAATTGCATAATATAGCCGATCGATATAGAAATTGGTTTGGGCGGGCATTTGATTATCTCGAAAGTAATGGTTATATCAAGAGAGTTGGTCATAGTTACCATTGTTTAAGACGAATAACGATTAGTGAAAAAGATTATAAAAAAGTAAACCATCCATTAAGTTCAGAAAAATTAATTTCAATGCTTAAAGAAGATGTTCATTCTGCGTCGATTTATGCAGAATCTAACGCAGAGAAATCCTATGACGAATTTTTTGGAGAGATTTACGCTATTTCAAAATTGATATTTAAGAAATTGTTAGAGAACTTTTCTTCATCTAAAAAAATATCAATTCTTGAAGTTGGTTCTGGATATGGCACGTTTACTAAACTGATTCTCGATTGTTTGAAAAGAAGAGGAAATGTAGAATATGACTTTACTGATATAAGTAAATTTTTCTTTGATGGAGCAAAAAGTAAGTTCAAAGAATATGATTTTCTTAACTATACCTTATACGATTTAGATAGACCTGCTGCTTTTCAAGAAGTTAATTCATCATATGACATCATTATTGCTGTTAGTGTTTTACATGATGTTAAAAACCTAAAATATTCGTTAAATGAACTTGCTTCTTTGTTGAAACCAAAGGGAGGGATTTTATTTGCCATAGAAGAAACAAAATTTTATCAGTTCTTTAATTTAGGCATGGGGCTTCAATCTGGTTTTGATAATTTCAGTGATTATCGAAGTAAAAATAGTTCTCATCCTTTAGTAGATGTTACACAATGGAAGAAATTATTATTAGAGTCCGGCTTTAGCAGTGTTAAATGTTTTACGCCAGAGAATTCGTTTAGTAATGAAATGGGATTTAATACTATTGTGGCTTCCACAGATATAGGTTCAGAAAGTGAGAGTAAATCATATTTCCAAGAAAAATTAACAAGTGATCTTCCTGAATATATGATTCCGGAATATTTTATAAAATTAAATGAATTTCCAATTAGTGAATCAGGAAAAATTAATGCAAAAGTATTACCAATGCCCGATATTGAGTTAAGGCATACAAAGTATGTCGCTCCTCGTACAGAAAAGGAAGCCAAGGTTTGTGCAATCTGGCAGGATGTATTGAGGATAGATAATAACATAGGCATGCGCGATGATTTTTTTGATAATGGCGGGGACTCACTTCTTCTTATAAGGTTGGTGAGTTTAACCAATATAGCATTCAAATGTCAATTGTCCGTAAAGGATTGTTTTACCCATAGGACAGTTGAACAATTCATTCATCTAATCGCAAGCTCACAGGGTGATTTTAAATACAACAATTATTTAATAACTGACTGTGATGCGTCCCATCTTTATGATGCGTTTCCACTCACAAATGTTCAACAATCCTATTTATACGGTCGTTCCGAATACTTTGAGATGGGGAGTACATCGACACATAGTTATAGTGAATTACTGTTTGACACATTAGATAGTGATAGATTAGAACAAGCGCTGACTTATTTAATACAACGTCATCCAGCATTGAGGACGATCTTCTTAGAAGATACCCAAGCTATTTTAAAGTCAGTCCCACCATATAAGGTAAGTAATCATGGCATTATTAATGAACCTCAACTTTGTGAGATTCGTCAACGCTTGTCCCATAAAATCTATGATGTCAGTTGTTTTCCTTTGTTTGATTTTGAAGTGAGCAGGCACAAGGATGAAACGATACTGCATATGAGTATCGATGCGTTAATAATGGATGGTACTAGCTTTGGTATTTTCATGCGAGAATTAGCACAGCTTTATAATGCAAAAGACATTGCTTCAGTTGAATTAGCTGTGTTGCCCGTTACGTTTAGGGATTATATGGAAAGTTATACGAAGATTCGAGCGAGTCACTTACTGGAAGCAGCGAAAACGTATTGGGTCAATAAACTAGAGGATTATGAGTTTGATATGAAGTTGCCGATGTTGTCAGATCCGGCAACAATTAAGCGTCCGATATTTGCTCGTCAGACAAAGCTAATTTCTAAGGTGATATGGGAGAAATTAAAAGCTAAAGCGAAATATCATCAGGTGAGTCGTACCAGTATTGTTTTGTTTGCGTATGGTTTAGTTTTATCGAGATGGAGTGGTAGCGCTTCATTTTGTATCAACCTTACCTTATTTAATCGCTTACCCTTACATGAGAAAGTCAATGATATTTTAGGCGATTTTACAGTTTTAGAGCTATTCAATTTTAAGCGTAGTCCTGGGCAAACAATCGCATCCGGTGTTAATCAGGTCCATCAAGATTTATGGAAAGATATCGATCATAACTTATTTGATGGGATTGATTTTCAACGTCTGATACGTCATGAGCGAGGTATTCCGCCGAGTAAATCGTTATCACCGGTGGTATTGACAAGTATATTATCAGGTAATGCAGGTACTGATGCAAATTTAAAGGGTTATAAAGGGAGAGGCTATTCGATTACGCAGACGACGCAAGTATATTTAGATAACAAAGCCTATGAATTGGAAGGTGGGCTTGTTGCGGAGTGGGATTATATAGAACAATTGTTTGATAAGGAAGTTATCGAATGTATGCATCGCGATTATTGTGAATTACTTGAGAGTTTAGCAACGCAAGGTTGGCAGGAAGTGATTCCATCATTATTACTGCCTGAGAGAGATAGTTTGGTGATAGACCAGGCAAATAGTGCTAGTCAAGCAGCGGTGACAGAGACACTGGTAGAGATGTGTGATAAGTGCATAAGTGCCTACAGTGATGCGATTGCGGTGATAGATGTTTATGGTGAACATAAGTATAAGGAGATAGGGTTATATAGTCGTCGGATAGCAAATTATTTACATTGTAATCAGTCAAGTGATGCTGAACTGATAGGGATATTGAGTGAGAAGGGGTATTTACAAGTGGTTTCAGCGATAGGGATTATGGCGTCTGGTTCGGCTTACCTCCCCTTGCATGTTGAATGGCCGGAGGGACGTATTGATGAAGTGTTAATAGAGGGAGGTGTTTCGCAAGTATTGGTATCATCGTCAATTTACCATGCTCTCATTAAAGGTAGTGAGAGGGAAGGGCGCTATGATTGGATAATGATAGAGGATCTTATTAATAATGAAACACTTTCGGTGAGTGATACGTTACTGCCTAGGATTAATTTAGATGACAATGCTTATGTTATTTTCACCTCAGGCAGTACAGGCAAGCCCAAGGGTGTGGCGATTACGCACCGAGGCGTGGTGAATACATTATTAGCGGTGAATAGACGCTTTGGGATAAGCAGTTCAGATAGGGTGTTGGCATTATCGGAATTGAGTTTTGATTTATCGGTATATGACATATTTGGTATGCTGGCGGCTGGCGGTGCGATAGTGTTTCCGGAGCAGTCAAAGACAAAGGATCTTGCGCATTGGTATAATTTAATAAGGTCTCATGATGTAACGGTATGGAACAGTGTGCCACAATTAATGCAGTTATTAGTGGATTATGTAGGTGAGATAGGTGGGTCATTAGAGTTATTGAGAGTAGTTCTCATGAGTGGAGATTGGATTCCATTGAATTTACCGGATCAGATAAGGTCACTGAATTCAGATGTAGTTGTGATGAGTTTAGGTGGTGCGACTGAGGGGAGTATATGGTCGATATGGTATGAGGTTGGTGAGATTGTTAAGCAATGGACATCGATTCCGTATGGGGTAGCGATGCCGAATCAGAAGATGTATGTGTTGAGTGCTGATGGTGAGCATTGTCCTGTTGGTGTATTGGGGGAGATACATATAGGTGGGGTAGGTGTTGCGTCATGTTATTGGCGGAATGATGAGAAGACGGCATCGAGTTTTGTGGAGCATGCTGAGTTAGGACGTTTGTATAAGACGGGTGATTTGGGGCGATGGCATCGAGGAGGTTATATTGAGTTTGAGGGACGGGTTGATAACCAGGTTAAAGT
>JBCDBX010000116.1:0-4871 GCA_039182865.1 Pseudomonadota bacterium | reverse complement strand
TGAATGGATTATTGATCCTCTGGATGGCACAACAAATTTTCTGCACGGCGTTCCACAATATTGCGTTTCAATCGCCATGCGCGAAAACAGTAAACTTCAATTAGGTGTTGTTTATGATCCCGTCAAAGAAGAATTATTTTGCGCATCACGTGGGGAAGGAGCAACCCTAAACAATCGTCGTATTCGTGTGAGCACTCAAACGGATTTAACTGCAAGCTTGCTAGGCACCGGATTACCTTATCGTACCGATCAAGAATTAGATGCTTACATGGCAACATTGCGTGCAATGCTGGAAAACACTTCAGGGATTCGTCGCGCAGGTGCCGCCGCATTGGACTTAGCATACGTTGCCGCTGGACGTTTTGATGGCTTTTGGGAATTTGGCTTGAATATCTGGGATATTGCCGCCGGCGTTTTATTAATCCAAGAAGCTGGGGGATTAGTCAGCGATATTGAAGGTGGGCACGATTACTTAGAAAGTGGCAACCTGGTGGCGGCCAATAACAAACTGTTTAAACCTTTCTTGAAAACGTTGAATACTGCAGCTAAATCAGTTTAAGGCGTTTCGTTTAGCTCGGATTCATCCTTCTCTGTTTCCATTAAGTCTTTATGTGAAACACCTAATGCAATCAGTAAAGAACTCGCAATATAAATTGAAGAGTAAGTTCCCACCAAGACACCGACAATTAACGCTAAGGCAAACGAATGAATGACTTGGCCGCCGATAAAGAATAATGCAAACAACACAAGCAAGGTTGTTAATGACGTCATTAAGGTTCTAGCTAAGGTCTGGTTGATAGAACCATTGACGACCTCAGTAGGATTGGCCTTGCGCATTACGCGAAAATTTTCACGAATGCGATCAAAGACCACAATAGTATCATTCAAGCTATAACCAATCACTGCAAGCACAGCTGCTAAGACCGTTAAATCAAACGGTGCCTGTGTAATTGAAAAGAAACCTACGACAAGTACCACATCATGAATCAGCGCTGCTACCGAACCTAATGAGAATCGGTACTCAAAACGTAAGGCCACATAAATTAAAATTCCAAATAGCGCATATAAAATCGCTAAGCCTCCGTCATCACGTAATTCTTCTCCCACTTGCGGACCTACAAACTCCACCCGGCGCATTTCTGGGTTGCCTGTGGGTCGTAGTACTTCTAGCACTTCGTTACTAAAATCATCGGCATCTTTACTATCACTTGCCGGCAAACGAATTAACACATCCTTAGCTGCACCAAAGTGCTGTACCACGGCATCTTCAAAACCACCATCTTGTAACGCTTCTCGAATGGGTTGAAGTTCAACAGAATCGACATAGCCCACTTCAACCAATGTGCCGCCAGTGAAATCGATGCCTAGGTTTAATCCGCGTGTAGTCAAGGAAGCGATTGATACCACAATTAGAATGGCAGAGATTATCCACGCAATTTTGCGCTTGCTAAGAAAGTCGATACGAGTGTTGGGTTTAATTAATTGCATATTTGATCTCTCGAATTCTTATATAGCCAACACGGGTGACTTTTTATTGCCGTAGATTAAATTGATCACAGCGCGCGTGCCCATGATCGCGGTCAACATTGAACACATAATGCCAATCGAAAGTGTCACTGCGAATCCTTTGATCGGGCCGGTTCCAAATGTGAATAACACAATCGCTGCGATCAACGTGGTTACGTTGGCATCCGCAATCGTGGATAGTGCCTTAGCATAACCTGCATGAATACTCGCTTGCGGTGAATTACCATTACGGATTTCTTCTCGTATGCGTTCAAATATTAAAACATTAGCATCAACCGCCATACCGACAGTTAATACAATACCGGCAATACCTGGCAAGGTAAGTGTTGCTCCGGGGATCATGGATAGAATTGCGACGATTAGGACCAAATTCACAATCAACGCCATATTCGCGACAATACCGAACACACGGTAGTAGAGAATCATGAATATCATCACGAGTATCAAACCTAGGATGACAGAGTTCCTACCTTGATCAATATTTTGTTGCCCAAGACTAGGGCCTACTGTGCGCTCTTCGATAATACTCATCGGTGCAGCTAGTGCGCCGGCACGAAGTAATAACGCTAGATCGCGCGCTTCACGGGTTGAGTCTAAGCCGGTGATTTGGAAGCGATGGCTTAGTTCATCCTGAATTCGCGCAATGTTGATGACTTCCTCTTCTTCAACTTGACGCGATTGGACTTCACCATTTTCATCTTTGTAATATTTTGTATTTGTCTCGGAAAAAACGACCGCCATCAAACGTTTAATATTTTCACGTGTGATCTTACGAAACTGACGAGCACCTTCACCGTTTAACGAAATATAAACTGCAGGACCGGCTGTATCAGGGTCAATACCCGATGAAGCATCCGTAATGTATTCACCCGAAAGTTTAGGTGTGCGTTTTAATAAAACTGGATTACCATCACGCTCATAATAGAGTTGGTCACCAATAGGTATTTGACCACTTTGTTGTGCCGCAAAAGGATCCGCCTGTTCATCTACCATGCGAAATTCTAATGTGGCCGTCGCACCTAAAATTTCTTTTGCTCTAGCAGTATCTTGCACACCAGGAAGCTGCACAACAATTCGATCCACACCCTGACGTTGAATCACCGGCTCTGCCACACCAATTTCATTCACACGTTTTCTTAGAGTGGTAATGTTCTGCTGAACTGCAAAATTTTGTAACTCCCTACGAGCAGTATCAGTGAATGTCGCTTTGAGTGCGAAACCTTTTTCAGGATTGAGTTCAACAAACTCAAAATCTTCTCGAAAATTATCTCTTAAAACTGTCCAGCCATTTTCAAAGTTTTCTTCATCTCTGAATTTAACGGTAATTTCACCATCACTATGATTAACACTGATATAACGCACCTTATCATCACGCATGGTGGTGCGAAAATCGTCTTCAAATGAATCTAAAGAATCAGCTGCGGCAGTATCAGTATCGACTTGCATTAAGAAGTGAACACCACCACGTAGATCCAGACCAAGATTCATCGGTGTAGCATTTAACGCACTCAACCATCCCGGCACGGCGGGTGCCAAATTAAGTGCCACAACATGTTCTGAGCTTAAGCTGCTTTTTAATTCATCAGACGCAGCAAGCTGTGACTCTGTATCAGGAAAGCGAACGAGTAACTGCTTTAGGTCCGTCTCTTCTATATTTTTAGGAGTAAAGTCACCATCTTGTAAAAGGGAGTCGACTTGAGACTGCAGCCCTTGAGGTAATTCACCACTATCATGTGAAATTTGAATCGAAGGATCTTCGGGATATAGGTTTGGCATTGCATAGATAATGCCAACTGCCAAGATAATAAGCAGCAATACATTCTTCCATGCAGGATAATGATTAATCATGTTTGGTTACCGAAGATTATTCTTGGCTGAGGGAGCCTTTAGGTAAGACGTTATTGATAGATTGCTTTTGAATTTTGATGATGACGTTCTCAGCAAGCTCTACTCGTACCACATCATCACTCACGCTTTTAATTTTACCCATCATGCCACCGTTAGTGACGACTTCATCTCCTTTGGTAAGAGACTCCATTAGCGCTTTGTGTTCCTTGGCCCGTTTTTGTTGAGGGCGAATCAACATGAAGTACATGATCGCAAAGAAAATACCGATCATGATTAACATTTCCATCCCACCACCGGCTGCTGCTGGTGCTGATTCTGCGTAGGCGTTACTTATTAGCATAGGTCCATTTCTTCAATTAATCTGAGGCGGCGTATTATGACACAAATGGACAGCGGTTCTAGGCAAAATAGGCGTTTAGACTAGCTTTCTTGGGTTAATTCTTTCTCGCGCTTGGCATAAAAGTTCTCATAAAACTGTGAGAACTCACCGGCCAGTATCGCTTCGCGCATTTGCCGCATTAATCGATGAAAGTAACTTAGATTATGGATGGTATTTAACCGCCCTCCCAGCATTTCACCACACTTATCGAGGTGCTTAAGGTAGGCGCGAGAGTAATTCTGGCAGGTGTAACAATCACATTCAGGATCGATGGGACGTTCGTCAAACTGATATTTTTGATTACGCAGGCGCAAAATTCCGGTTGATGTGTATAAATAGCCATTGCGCGCATTGCGTGTTGGGATTACACAGTCAAACATATCTACACCACGTGCGACTGCTTCCACCAAGTCTTCAGGCTTCCCCACTCCCATTAAATAGCGTGCTTTATTGGCAGGTAATTTATCTTGCAGGGAATCAAGAATTCGAACGCGTTCTTCATGTGGCTCGCCTACTGATAAACCGCCGATGGCATACCCATCAAAACCAAAGTCTTCTAAGCCCGATAATGATTCTTCGCGCAAATCGGTATACATACCTCCCTGCACTATCCCAAATAAAGCGGCATCGTTATCTCCATGGGCTTGTTTACTGCGCTGTGCCCAACGTAGAGATAAACGCATCGAATTTGCCGCCTGTTGCTGAGTTGCAGGATAAGGCGTGCACTCATCAAAAATCATGACGATATCGGAGTCCAAATCTCTTTGTACCTGCATGGAAATTTCAGGATCGATTTCAACTTTTGATCCATCAATCGGAGATTTGAATACCACTCCCTGCTCAGAAATTTTGCGGTTCTTGGCGAGACTAAATACTTGAAACCCACCTGAGTCGGTTAAGATAGGTCCATCCCAGTTCATGAATTTGTGTAATCCATTAAACTTTTTAATTACTTCAGTTCCTGGTCTTAACATTAGATGAAATGTATTGCCTAAAATAATTCTACTACCAGACATTTTTAATTCATCCGGCGTTACACTTTTAACCGCTCCATACGTTCCGACCGGCATAAACATCGGTGTTTGTAATTCACCACGACGCGTCTGTAAACGACCCG
>JBCDBX010000115.1:0-4952 GCA_039182865.1 Pseudomonadota bacterium | reverse complement strand
TATTGGACTAGCCAGTAGGACCAGTAGGCTGGCCACTATTCTTTTGTTGCATGGCCTCATCGCGAGCTATACGTGCTGCTTCAAGCTCAGCTTCATAGTCTTTTTTTGCTGTTTCCCACTCGACTCTTTGCTCATCTGACTGCCATTGAGTAGGTTTCATCCAAATAACAACTTGTTCTGGATATTCTTGAGCAGCGCCTGTAGAAGCATCAATGATGACCCCAATACCGCCACCTAAAAGAATATTGCCTAAAGTTGCGCCAGCGAAATTTTCTTCTACTACAAGCTCAGCGGTTTCATAACCTTCTTTTGAGCAGACGATGGTCATAGGACCATCACCTTTCTTGACTTGAACTGTGCCTGGTGTATCTGGAATATGCCATTTCCCAGATTTTGAATCAGATAACTCACATCGAGCACCATCAGCATCATGTTTGGTCTCGACGGTCAGTGATTGTGTTGTACCTTTAGTCATAGATGCGCATCCCGTGACCATTAGGGATACTATTAAAAAAGCAATTGAAGATATCTGTGTGATTTTCATATCAGCCTCCTTGCAAACATTTTTTGAAAATTAAAGTATAATTAAATAAGTAGATAATTAACTTATTTATCTATTTTCATATAATTTTAAGGATGGGATGTATCCTTACAGATATAGTGCATGAATATGAAGATGAAGGGTTACAAAGTATTTTTTTCTAGAATAATTCTCAAACAAACAACGAATCTTAAATATTAAGGAATTATTAAAGTAGTGATTATTCTGACAGGCAAGGTTAACTAATTACTTAAAGTCCTACCTCCGTCCACATTAATAATTTGACCCGTAATATAGTTAGATTGAATTAAAAACCAGGCAGTGTCTGCAATATCAGTTGGATGTCCTTTGCGTTTTAGTGCAGTGCGGTTAATGATTTCGTTTTTAACTTCGTCAGAGTCTTCAAATTCTGGCCACATGATGGCACCAGGCGCAATACCGTTAACTCTTATATTGGGAGAAAGTTCTCGCGCAAGAGATTTTGTGAGCATAATCAATCCTGCTTTGGCACAACTATAAATGCAATGTTCCTTTAATGGACGATCTCCATGAATGTCAACAATATTAATAATGCTGCCATTTTGTTCATTGAGTGTTTTGGCGAACACTTTACTTAGAAATAATGGTGCTTTTAAGTTTACGTCAAACAATTCATCCCATTGTTGAACTGTTATTTGGTCGACAGGTGTCGGATAAAAAGTGGAAGCATTATTAACAAGTATATCAATACACCCCCAATGAGAGAGTACTGAATCTTTAAATGATTCAAGTTGATCAATTCGAGTCAGATTAAATGGAATTGAAATAATGCTATTGGCTCTGTGATGATTGAGTTCATCGACCAGACGATTCGCAGCATCTTTTGAACCATTGTAATGTAGAATGATATTTATTCCTTGCTTGTGAAGCTTGCGAATGATCTCTGCGCCAATTCGTCTAGCCGAACCTGTGACCAATGCAACTTTAAAGCTGTTGTTACTCATTGATTATTTTCCAATAATTTCATCTCGCTAATGTACCATATCGGCATCATCTTAATATCTCGCATACAATACATAAATGAAAGTTCTTTTAGATCAACCTGACAATGATGCTATTGAACAAAGTAATAAGCTTAAGTCATATATTCAACAGCAGATAAGTCAAAAACCAATCACATTTGCTGACTATATGCGACTATGTCTTTATACCGAAGGCTTAGGATACTATGAAAGTGGGCGCGCAATATTTGGTGAGCAAGGTGATTTTGTTACTAGTCCTGAAGAGGGTAATTTTTTTGCACGAGCTTTTGCTGCCCACATTAAAGCACTGCAGCAGGAGTTAGGTGAATTATCAATTATTGAATTAGGGGCAGGAAGCGGTCGGTTTGCGATTGATCTGAGTAAGGCTTTACAAGAAAGTAATTGTAAACCCACTAAGTACTATATTTTGGAAACAAGCAAGGCATTACAGAGGAGGCAACAAAATTTAATCCAAAATGAACTAGCTAATTTAGAAATAGAAATTACTTGGATTGAATCACTTCATGAACCCATTGACATTGGCGTAGTGATCGCTAATGAAGTTCTAGATGCGTTGCCAGTTAATTTGTTCTCAATTCAAAATGAGCAAATAACAGAAAGATATGTCGCTTTGAATGAGAATCAAGAGTTCATATTTATTGAACAGCATATAAATGAAAAGTTAGAAAAAATTGTAAGAGAAAGATTTCCTCAAGAAAGAATTGAGGAAAAAGAAGTAATATATAAAACCGAAGCAAATCTACACTTGGATGCCTTTATTGGTCAAATTGCTACGCTGGTAACTAAAGGTGTATTTTTTTATATTGACTATGGCTATCCTCGATCTGAGTATTATCACGCACAGCGTTCTATGGGCACATTAATTTGCCATTATCAACATACTGCTCATGATAATCCTTTTACATGGCCGGGGCTGCAAGATATAACAGCAAGTGTGGATTTTACAGCACTGGCAGAAGCTGCATTAAAAGCAAACTTATATATTAATAGCTATAGCACTCAAGCACATTTTCTCATGGCTAATGACGCATTTAAAAATCTGGATATCATTGATTTGAATGATAGTCGTGAGATTAAAACTTTATTAATGCCCGGTGAGATGGGAGAGCGATTTCAGGTCATGACACTGAGTAAAAATATAGAGCTGGAAGCAACAAGATTTACCATGCGTGACTTGAGACATAGACTTTGAGATGGACTTTATACAAATATTAGCGCTAGGTTTAATCCAAGGAATCACAGAGTTTCTGCCAGTTTCTAGTTCTGGACACTTGGTCTTGACATCAATCCTACTTGGCTGGAAAGATCAGGGATTGTTAATAGATGTTGCAGCTCATGCAGGTAGCCTATTGGCAGTAATGTTCTATTTTAGAAAACAGTTACATGAAATGCTGCTTGCAATATTAAATCCAAGGAACCCTGAAAATTCACAAACGTTAAACCTTATAAGGTCAATTGCAATTGCAACATTGCCTATTATGCTAACTGGTCTGTTATTTGCTGGGTTTATAGAGTCCCATTTGCGGAGCGTGCAAGTGATTGCGGGAACTACGATTATTTTTGCGTTATTCTTAGCTTATGCTGACAAAAGAGCAAAATGTGAACGTGATGAATATCAGTTATCTTGGAAAGCGGTACTATTTATTGGTATGGCTCAAGCGTTTGCATTAATTCCTGGTACATCACGCTCGGGAGTTACGATGACGGCGGGTTTATTGTTAGGTTTGAATAGAGTCGCCGCTGCAAGATTTTCATTTCTGCTTTCTATTCCCACAATACTCGCTGCGATACTATACAAACTGTTTCAAATATCAATGACAGAAGTCCAGTTTGATTGGATGGCAATAATCAGTATATTTTTGATCTCTGGGTTTGTGGCCTACCTCTGCATCGAAGTGTTTATTCGTTTTGTCAATGCTATTGGGATGATGCCTTTTGTGGTCTATAGAATTATTCTTGGAATACTTTTATTTGTTTTTATAGGTTTTTAATTGTCTTATCTTATTGATTCGAAGATTAGCTAGACTATCTCCAATTTCTTTGCCTGAAAGTGATTTCATGTCTTGATCGGGCTTAATTTTAGCCAACTCTGGAATTATGTCCCGTAAAAACTTTATTGATGTATTCTCGCCTAATTTAAATGTCATCTGTATTTGATCAAGACATGATAGAAATTCAATACAGCGACTCTCGCGTCTAAAAGCATCTAAGTGAATTAATGTTTCATAGATATTTTCTTCAGATGACGATAAGGCATTTATGCACTGATAAAAACATTTTGCAATCAGTTCGGTAAAATCATGTAATTTGCTAGGCGCACAAAATGCTTGATTAAATTGTTCAGCAACGGGTTGATTATCATGAGCCTCAGCAATGATGCTTAAACCTAGGTATCTTGATGTGATGCCACTCAAGTTTCTTATGTCGGCAAGCATTAATAAGTTATTGCTAGAATTTAGTGCTTCAGCTAGCGGTCTAACGAGTGTATGAAGCGCACCAACTTGCCACAATGTAATAAAGAATATCTCAGGGTTGTCTGACTCTAACGCGCGTTCAGTTTCTTTCCATATTCTTTCTTTTGATAAGGTACTTAATTCATCACTATTACTGATTTTAGACATAAGATTTAGGGTTTCGGGTGAGATGGTAAAACCTAAACCCCAGAACTTTGCCGCAAAGCGAGCAACTCTTAGCACGCGTAACGGGTCTTCAGAGAAAGCTGGTGAAATATGACGCAGTACTTTTTGTTTTAGGTCTTTTTGACCTCCATATGGGTCGATCAAATGTCCCTCGGAATCTTCCGCAATAGCATTAATCGTTAAATCACGTCGTGATAAATCATCTTCTAATTTAATCGTTGGTTCACTGTGGACTTTGAATCCTCGATGTCCTTTGCCAGATTTGCGTTCGGTTCGAGCCAGTGCATATTCATCACCGCTATCTGGGTGAATGAAGACAGGAAAATCTTTGCCGACTTGACGGTAACCCAGTTCAAGTAACTCTTCAGGCTCTGCGCCAACGACTACCCAGTCACGTTCAACAATTGGTAGACTAAGTAATTGGTCTCTGACGGCACCACCAACTAAATAAACCTTCATTGTTCTCACATATTTTAAATAAAGTATCTACTCTAGCGCGAATAATATTTTGCAGCCTGCTTTTAAATGGCTGTACTAGTATCTCATATCTCTCTCATACGACTAGTGGCCATCTTGAACTTATGAGCCAGCGTGAAGATATCGAGAATATTTTGCAAGATGAAGATACCGATCATTTGACTAAAGAGCAGTTAGCCAGAGCATTGGAAATACGTGAGTTTGCTAGCAATGAGTTAAAATTACCAGACAACAAGAGTTATTTAAGTTATGTAGCCTTAGATAGGCCTTATG
>JBCDBX010000114.1:0-5026 GCA_039182865.1 Pseudomonadota bacterium | reverse complement strand
AATCGCACCTTCTGGAATTTCATCTTGCCTTTCATAAGTTTCATTTGCAGGAATCAATACACCCGATGTCGCATCAGGATCTATTTGCTCTTCCTCTATTACAGGGATTGAATCTGCTGGCCCTTTAAATAGCATCATAATATCTACACGTTTTGTCCAAATATGATTTAGACAAAAATATCCAACTGCAAAAACTATAGCTGTATAGACAAGTCTTGAAATCAATAAGCTAGACATAAACACCCCCAAGAAGTACGCCAATATCTATTTATAATTTAATCAATTGTAAATCGTTAAGTACTCAATTCCCAACAATTGACTATATGTATTCAATTGACTACTTGAAACGGTTGACTAGAAGTTTGGTCACAATTTTGGTCACAACTGTGACCAAACAAAAATAGCAGAGTGTCGTCTATATTTTTAAGCAATTGATAATTAGATACTTTTTGGTCGGGGCAGAGGGATTTGAACCCCCGACCCTCTGCTCCCAAAGCAGATGCGCTACCAGGCTGCGCTATGCCCCGATTCGATTGACTGTCAGATTTGACTAGGGAGCCGAAGAATACGCGGATTAGGCGGCTATCGTCAACAATTCGATTGTAATAGTCTCTTGATTTAAAGCGCTTTTCCCCTCGGCCTGTATTCTTTATGATACCCGCCCAGAATCCATCATTAACCATTCAACAGAGACTTTATGAAAGCATTAAGCAAATTTTGTATTTGTATCTGCCTGTCCATCGCAATTATAGGGAGCGTAGCAATGAGCGACACCAATCCAAAAGTAAAACTAGAAACCAACAAGGGCGATATTGTGCTTGAGCTGGATGCTGAAAATGCACCTATTAGCACTGAAAACTTTTTGGAGTATGTGAATAACGGATTTTACGATGGCACCATTTTCCATCGCGTGATCAAAGATTTCATGATTCAGGGGGGTGGATTTGAAGTCACCATGAATCAAAAACAGTCAGGCGCTGCCATCAAAAACGAAGCCAATAATGGCCTAAAAAATAATAAGGGCACAATCGCCATGGCGCGCACACCTAATCCTCATTCTGCGACTGCACAATTTTTCATTAACGTAAAAGATAATGACTTTTTAAACTTCACTAGTGAATCACCACAAGGTTGGGGCTATGCAGTATTTGGTAAAGTCGTTGAAGGTATGGACGTCGTGGAAAGTATCGAGACAGTTGCCACTGGTAATCATGGTGGACATCAAGACGTGCCACTAGAAGCGGTTGTGATTGAAAAAGCCACTGTAGTTGAGTAATCAATGAACGAGACATTATTTGTCTCAGATATTCATTTAGACCCAAAGAGATCGACTATCGTCGATCTCTTTAATCACTTCCTTCTCAAGCGCGCACTCCACGCCGATGCCGTTTATATTCTTGGCGACCTATTCGAATACTGGATTGGTGATGATGCTCCCTATTCAGAATACACATCCACGTTTAATGCATTAAAAGAAGTTTGTGACACGGGTACACCTGTTTACTTCATGCATGGTAATCGTGATTTTCTAATTGCTAAAAAATTCTCCGAGAAAACAGGCGTCACACTATTACCTGAAGAAAAAGTTATCGACCTTTATGACGATAAAGTTTTATTGCTGCATGGCGATACACTCTGCATTGACGATGTTAAGTATCAGGAATTCAGAAAGAAAACGCATAACAAGTTTTATCAATGGATTGTGTTGCATTTACCTATTTCAACACGCCAAAAACTCGCGAATTATTTACGCAATACCTCAAAGCAAGAAATTGCAGAAAAAACTCTAGAGATTATGGATGCAAATCAAAGCGCAGTTGAGATGGCATTTAAGAAACATCATGTTACCACTTTAATACACGGCCATACTCATCGACCGAACATACATAAATTCAGCAAAGATAACACTGACTATACTCGTGTGGTTTTAGGTGACTGGTATCAACAAGGAAGCGTATTAGTAGTCACGCCTGATAATATGGCATTGGAGAGCTTTTCGTCTATTTAACTAGAGCTTCTAACTCAGCATCAACAAAGCCGGCTTGCTTGCGCGCATCCATGTGTAAAGCCCCTTTTGAGGCAGAGACATTATATTTCTCTAACAGCTCGATAAATGTATCTTCAGAATTAAGACCTTTTTGTTCACAGGCATAACGAAACCAACGTGTCCCAATCTCAACATGACCAACTTCCTCGCGTAAAATAATTTCGAGGATTGTGACAGTTCGATCATCACCAGCATTCTTCAGGCGTTCTATCATCCCTGGTGTGACATCTAGTCCTCTTGCTTCTAATACGCGCGGCACTAGAGCCATGCGTTCAACTAAGCTATGTTGGGTTTTAACTGCCATTTCCCACAAACCATTATGCGCGACAAAATCACCATATTGTGACTCTAACTCAGCCAATCTTTCCACCAATAAGTTAAAGTGTTTTGCTTCTTCCGTCGCGACTCTCATCCAGTCTAGATAAAATGCTTCAGGCAACCCCTGAAATCTATACACGGCATCGAGAGCTAGATTAATTGCATTAAACTCGATATGACAAACTGCATGTATGAGAGCGATGCGCCCTTGCTCTGTAGTTAATTTTCGACGTGCGACTTGGCTAGGGTGAACGAGTTGAGGTTTCTTAGGACGACCAGGAACTGGAATGGAGATAATGTTAAATTTTGGCGTTAGGTCAACTACATTGTTATTCAATGCAGTATTGATAGCATTGACTTGATTTATTTTTTCTTGCGGATTATTTTCAAGCAGCGCTTGTTTTACTTTCTCAAACAACAACATTAAGTTTTAAGCGCAATGACTAGATCCATTACATTCGTTCCAGTAGGACCCGTTGTCACTAGATCACCTGTTTTTTCTAAATAATTACCGACGTTAGCCGATTTAATATATTCAAGTATGTCTAGATTCAGTGATTGACCCTTTGCAACTGTTTCACCATCGACCAAGCCACCCGCATCAAGAGTTGGGCCATCTGTACCGTCGGTCCCCGCTGCAAGAAAAACAATATTATCATTACCTGCGAGCTCACTCGCGGCTACGGCTGCAAGATGTTGATTGCGCCCTCCTCTTCCCGGATTTTCTGGCAGTATTAATGAGGTTTCACCACCCCAAATATGTATACCTTTTTCTGCGCTCGCTAGAAAACGGCATAACTCTTCCGCTTTTTGCTCTGCATTGCCCTCCATAAACTCTGCATGCATCAAGACATTGAAATCTAGAGCTTTCGCTCGTTTAGCAGCAGCTTGTTTTGCATCATCCAAGGTTGCAATCACATGAGTCGTTATATTCTCAAACGAATCCTTGGAAGGTGCGGGCGTAAATGTCACTCCCTCAAGAATTCTAGTAATGGCTTCGGGCAGTTCAACATTGCTAATGTCTTCATCAACCGGGGTTAATGGCCCAGAACCAATCACAGCCGGATCATCACCTGGCACATCAGAAATTAACAGCGCAATGGTTTCACGGCCATTGATGTAATTCGCAAGTCGTCCACCTTTGATATGTGAAATAGCACGTCGCACTTGATTCATTTGCGTAATATCAAAACCAATCGATAATAATACTTTATTTAATTCTGCTAATTTCGCAAGGTCCATCCCATCGGCAAGCACCTCCATTAAACTAGAAGCCCCACCGGAAAATAACACTAAAAATTTAGCATCCTCAGGCGCATGTTGTACGTAGTCTATTAAAGCCTTACCCGCTGCAATACTTGGTTCGCCCGGTACCGGGTGATCTGACTCGATTGTTTTAATATTCGAATAAGCACGTAATTCATCTTCAGTATGATCATGCTTGGTTATTACCAAACCTGTTACGATCTGAGCTTTTAAAACAGACAATGCACCTAGAGACATAGACGACGCTGCTTTTCCAACTGCAATCATATGATACTTACCGCTCAATGAATGATTTGCTAAGTACTCGGCAACTGCATTAAACCCTTTTACACGCGCAACACCCGCCTCAAATATATCGAGAACTTGTTTACGGGCAGTTTTTAATTCCTGATGATTCATTTTCATTCAGCTTGTGATTTGAAAGGCGCGAGAATACAACAAATCTAAATGCTGTGGGGAATAAATTTAACGTATGTATACAAAAGTTCCTTCTGCTACTTGTTCGTATAAATTCATCACATCTTGATTCGACATTCTTATGCATCCATGTGAAGCTGGCGTCCCAAGTAAGCCTTCTTCCTGAGTTCCATGTATGTAAATATAGCGATGATAAGAGTCCACATCTTCCCCATGATTGTGACCATCTTCCAGTCCGCGCAACCACATGATGCGACTTAGAATTAAATCTTCATCAGAATGCTGGGCCGTACAAATTATCTCGGCGGCTTCACCAGTCGCTTGTCGACCTTTATATATTTCATTGGGAAAACCATTACCTCCGATTTTTTCAGCCACACAATGAGCACCTGTAGGCGTTTTATTACTATCCTGCTGGCAGCCCAGTCCATATTTGGAGGTAGAAACACTAAAAGAAGATTTCTTAGAATTATTTTGAAATACAAAAAGCTGCTGACTTGTACTATCGACTAATAACCACAGATTGGTAATATGATTTGAGAAAGTAGAAAGTATTATTTCGATTTGCGGCATACGTTGATTTACAACTAGACGCTATTAACCAAATCTACACTCGCATAATCATCATTCTGCTTCGCTTTGCTGGCATCACTACGAATAACCTCTAATGAACGCAAATAATCATCACCCACACCTGTGACATACTCGCCAGTAAAAACTGAGTCTTCAAACTTATCTAATTTGTCATTGCCTTTTTTAACAGCCCAAATTAGATCATCAATTTCCTGGTAAAAAAGCTTGTCTGCACCAATCTCTTTACAGACTTCATCAATTTCTTTTCCATGAGCTATTAACTCAGCAGCAGCCGGCATATCGATACCATATACATTCTGATAACGTACTGGAGGTGAAGCCGAGGCAAAGTAAACATTTTTTGCGCCTGCGTCTCTTGCCATCTGCACGATCTCTTTTGATGTT
>JBCDBX010000113.1:0-5027 GCA_039182865.1 Pseudomonadota bacterium | reverse complement strand
TCTATTATGAAGACACCGACGCGGGTGGGGTTGTGTATCACAGTCAATACCTTAATTTCTTGGAGCGCGCACGCACTGAGTGGCTGCGTGAACTTGGCTATGAGCAAGATTCAATAAAATCAGAGTTTGGACTAGTGTTTGCGGTACGATCGCTTGAAGTGGAATACATCAAGCCTGCTTTGTTTAACGATCAATTACAGATTAATGTAGAAATTAAAGAATGTCGTGCTGCTAGCATACTATTTCAGCATTCAATCACTAAATTCATTAACAATCAGACCGAATTAATTTTAACTGCCATGGTCAAAGTGGCTTGTGTCAATATAGAAAAACAAGCTGCATCTGCCATTCCTGAACCTATTTATAAAGTGATTAAAACATGCATGTAGATATGAGTATTTATCGGCTAATTGCCGATGCAAGTTTGTTAGTTCAATTTGTGATGCTGATTTTGGTGCTGGCCTCGGTTGTCTCTTGGACGATGATTTTCAGTAAAGCACGAATCATTAAACAAGCAACTAAAGAGGCGAATGAATTTGAAGATCGATTTTGGTCGGGTGCTGATCTACCCTCTTTATATGAAAAAACAAGCAGTAAACGAAATCTCTCGGGAATGGAGCATATTTTTGTAGCAGGCTTTAAAGAATATATTCGTTTACATAAAACCCGCAAAGTCTCCGCCATTTCTATCAGTGATACCGCGCTTCGATCAATGAAAGTTGCACTTTCTCGCGAAATTGATTTTCTAGAAAATTACCTATCTTTTCTCGCAACCGTTGGATCAACAAGCCCTTACATCGGTTTATTTGGAACAGTATGGGGCATTATGAACTCTTTCCGTGCGCTCAGTGATGCGCAACAAGCTACATTAGCGGCAGTGGCGCCTGGAATTGCAGAGGCATTAATTGCAACTGCGATGGGCTTGTTTGCCGCTATCCCCGCAGTAATTGCCTACAACCGTTATTCAAATCAAGTCGATCGATTGATTACGCGTTACGATAATTTCGTTGAAGAATTTACCGCTTTGCTTCAACGCCAAGCAATTACCCGAGAATCCGATCAGATGTCCAGTCAAGCGTCTAGGGAAAGTTAATGTCACAACAAGCATTAGCGCGACGTCGCAAGCCTATGTCACAAATCAATGTGGTGCCTTACATTGATGTCATGTTGGTATTGTTAGTGATCTTTATGGTGACAGCGCCAATGTTCAATCAAGGTGTGCAAGTCGACTTGCCGCAAGCACCTTCTGAACCTATCAAAGAATTTATGGAACAAGACGAGCCATTTATTGTTTCTGTGGATCAGTTGGGGAAAATCTATGTTAATAAAGCTGCTAATCCAGAGCAGCCCATGAGTCTGGAAGAATTTAAGCAAGTCGCTCCGGGTATGGTTGCTCAGCAAGCTTCACGCCAAGCTTATGTTAAAGGTGATGCAGAAGTCGTGTATGGACGGGTGGTTAAAGTCATGGTGGCTTTGCAAAATGCGGGGGTGCCATCGGTAGGTCTCATCTCTCAGCCCGAACAAGATCAATAGGCTTGCATGGCTAACGAGAAGCAATACCTTTCAAGGTCTGCGATTATCGCTATTGCTGTTCATGTATTAATTTTTGCATTATTTATCGTTGGTTTTGAAATGCGGCCCAAAGCCAGCCAAGCATTAGTAGATCCAGTTAATATCGTGGAAGCGGAAGTCATCGATGGTCAGGCAATCGAGGATGAAAAGCGCAAAATCCGTGAAGAACAAGAAGCGCGTGAACGCAAACGTCGTGAAGAGGAGCAACGTAAACAACGTGAAGCTGAAGAGAAAAAGCGACAGCAAGAAGAAGCGCGTCGGCTTGAAGAAGAAAAGCGTCAAGCTGAAATAAAGAAAGCTGAAGAAGAAAAGCGACTGGCTGAAGAGCAACGCAAAAAAGCTGAAGAGGCTAAAAAACAAGCAGAATTAGAGCGCAAAAAGGCTGAAGAAGAGCGACTAAAAGCTGAGCTAGAACGTAAAAAAGCAGAGGAAGATGCTCGAAAGCTTGCAGAAAAGTTACGAAAACAAGAAGAGGCCAAAAAGCAGGCTGAGTTAGAAGCGGAACAAAAACGTCTCGATGCTATCTTAGAGCAGGAAGAAGCAGAACTTCGTGAAGCCGAAGAAGCTGCACAACGTGCTGCAAGACAACGTGAGTTAAATACTTTATTGTCACAGTATGTTGGCGCCATCACATCAAAAATACAAAGTCGTTGGCGTAAACCACCTTCAATGGAGACATCAAATGCGAGTTGTATTGTCTATGTTGAACAAGCTGTGGGTGGTTACATTCAGAAGGTTGAAGTGCAAAAATGTCGTGGTGGAGATGAGCAATTCAGAAAATCCGTAGAAGAAGCAGTATGGAAATCTGATCCATTGCCTAGTCCTCCTGACGATGAATTATTTAATCGCGAATTAAAAATCACTTTTGAACCGAGATGAATGAACTAAATGAGCATGTCTTATAAAAAAATCTGGCTATTTTTACTTTTTAATTTTTTAATCCTCACTTCCTCGCCCAGCTTTGCCTTGTTAGAGATTGAAATCACTCAAGGTGTCGAGTCTGCGTTACCCATTGCTATTACCGATGTGGCAGGAGACACACCAATCGACGCCGCTCTATTAGGCAGTGTCGTATATTCGGATTTATACAGAAGCGGTTTGTTTTCTATTGTTGATAAGAAAAAGTACCCGCAGCAAAAAATAAATGCAGATCAGGTGGATTACGAATTATGGCGTAATCTGGGTGTGGAAGCGTTGTTGTCGATGACGATTAATAAAGCTGCTGCTGGGCAGGTAAAAATCCAATTTGAATTATTTGATCTGGTGAGGAAGAATCGAAGTTTGGGTCATGTCGTCACAGTTGATCAAAAGCAATTACGTCGTGCTGCGCATAAAATATCGGATCTGGTTTTTGAACAATTGACGGGTATCAAAGGCGCATTTAGTACACGCATAGCCTATATTAGTGAAACAGCTAACAAAGATAAAAAGAAGTTTGAGTTACAAATTGCCGATGCCGATGGTTTTGGTCCTAAAACTATTTATTCCTCCCCCAAACAATTGATGTCACCAGCCTGGTCGCCGGATGGACGCAAACTGGCTTATGTATCATTTGAAAATGATCGATCTGAAATCTATGTGCAAGATTTATCGACAGGAACAAGATCTAAGCTTTCATCGCAGCCAGGAATTAATAGTGCGCCAGCCTGGTCTCCAGATGGAAGTTTTATGGCAATGACTTTATCTGTTGGGGGTAATCCCGATATTTATATTATGGAGTTAAACTCGCGCAAACTGCGTAAATTAACCAACCACCATGGCATTGACACGGAAGCAGATTGGACCCCAGATGGACGCTATGTTGTTTTTACTTCTAATCGCTCTGGATCACCTCAGTTATATCAAATTCCTGCCGGGGGTGGCTCTCCTACAAGATTAACATTTGATGGAAATTATAATGCAGCCGCCTCAGTATCCCCGAGCGGTGACACCATCTCTATGGTTCACAGTAGTGGGCGAGGTTACCAGATTGGCATAATGAATATAGATGGAAGTAACTTTCGTTTATTGACTGAAGGAACCTTAGACGAAGCGCCGAGCTTTGCGCCCAATGGCAGTATGATTATTTATTCAACACGACACAATAATAGTACAGTATTATCTGCAGTCAGTGCGGATGGGCGAGTAAAGCAACGTTTACGTTTACAAAAGGGAAAAGTTAGAGAGCCTGCATGGTCCCCATTCAGATGAGAACTATGCTACTTAAATATATTGCTTTGAATTTTGATTAACAAACTAGAGGAAAACATATGCTAAATCGATTATTAATTTTATTTTATGTTTTATTTGCTTTTTTCATTGTCGGCTGTTCAGGTAACCAAACTAAGCCAGACGATAGTGAAGGGAGCACTATTGTTGATGAAGATGTGACAATTGATGTTGGTGCGCCAGATGAATTAGATGAAGAGGGTATTTCATCTGGTTTAGATGATGATGGTGTATTAATTCTCGACGCGCTAGATGATCCGGCAAGTAATTTATTTGTCCGCACAATTTATTTTGAATATGACAGTTCAGACTTGAGCCCGGAATCATTGGAAATCGTGCGTGAGCATGGGCAATATTTGAGTGAAAATCCTGATCGATTGGTGAGATTAGAGGGGCATACAGATGAACGCGGAACGCGTGATTATAACCTTGCCTTAGGTGAAGAACGTGCTAAGAGTGTACAGGAAATTTTAGTCTTGGAAGGTGCTACGGAAGAACAAATTGAACTTGTAAGCTTTGGCGAAGAGCGACCTGCTGTAGAGGGTAGTGATGAAGAGGCTTACGAATTGAATCGACGTGTCGAAATTGTCTACTAAGCATTTATTATTTAATTACTCAGTTAAAAGGAAAGACATGAGAAGCTCTTTTAGTTTTTTTAGTGTTTTGCTGGTACTTCTAAGTGTCAACGCTGGCATTGCAGAGCCAACAATTCAAGATGAAATGTCGGTATTATCTAAGCGAGTGCAGAACGTCGAAAATTCCGTTAAGAATACAGCAAGCAAGCAAGCTTTAATCTCAATGCAAAATAAGATGAAAATCTTAGAGCGCGAGCTGCAAAACCTTCGTAATGAAAATGAAGGTCTGCGTAATGAGTTAAATCAATTAAAGAATAAGCAGCGTGAAAACTTTCTTGCAATTGATCAACGTCTGCAAGCTAAAGATCAAAATGTGGTTGAGCAAAACGTCACTATTACAGATGGTTCAGCAGAGGTCATAGATGCGGGATCAGCAACAGTCGTTGCAAGCGAAGTGCAGCCTGAAGCTACATCCACAGTTCAGGTTACTACGGTAACTGAAGATTCCAGTGAAACGACAGATGCCTATCGTGATGCATTTCTTCTTCTCAAGCAGAGACGTTATGATGAATCAATCACTGCGTTTGAGAATTTTCTGCAAAGTTACCCTAATAGTAAATATGCAGCAAATGCACAATATTGGTTGGCGGAAGCCAACTATGTCACCAAACG
>JBCDBX010000112.1:0-5294 GCA_039182865.1 Pseudomonadota bacterium | reverse complement strand
GAAGAATTTGGGGGTAAGGATGGCTTATATAAAGAAGTTCTTAACTATTATAAGGATAATGTTGCTTGTGAGCTTATTGATACATTTTTAAAGAAAGACAGCGATATTGAAACTATTAAACAGCTTTTTAAATTAAAAGCAGAATCCTCTGGCACACAATCAACTTGCCTTTACGCCAATACCGCACAGAGTAAGCATGTCATAGATGATGAGCTCTATAAGATTGCAAAAAACTACAATCAGAAAGTAGAGAAAGCATTAGAGTCTTGCATTAAACAAGCTCAGACAAAACACCAAATACCAAGTAATAAGGATTCTCGTGTGTTATCCCGTTACCTGTTTACTGTGTTACATGGATTAGGAGTCATGAGCAAAATGGGTATAAGTAAAAAAGAAATCAAAGCGATAGGTGATATAACAATTGAGTCATTAATTTCAGAGTAAAAAAATTTGCATTAAAACAGAACTATTGTTCTTTAATTACACTTGAATAGGAGATATAAAATGTCAGAAGTAAAAAACAAAAATGCACTTGTTACAGGTGCAAATCGTGGAATAGGTAAAGTCATCGTCGAAGCATTATTGGATAACGGTGCAGAGAAAGTTTATGTTGGTGTGCGCACACTTTCCAGTGCTGATGCTTTAGTTGATAAATATGGTGAGCGTGTCGAAGTAATTGAAATAGATTTATCAAAACCAGACACAATTACTGATGCGGCGTCTAAAGCGACCGATGTTCATATTGTGATAAATAACGCAGGTGTCTTAAAGAATGCATCACCGCTTGATGATCATGCATTAGAAACCCTTGCCTATGAAATGGATATCAATGTGAACGGTCTGATTAGAATGGCACAAGCTTTCTCGCCAGTATTAAAAGAAAATGGAGGTGGGACATTTGTGCAATTAAATTCTGTTGCTTCAATAAAAAACTTCATGCCATTTACAACCTATTCAGCATCCAAAGCTGCGGCCTATTCAGTCACCCAAGGCTTAAAAGAAGCATTAGGTGAACAAGGCACACGCGTTATTAGTGTCCATCCAGGACCAATTGCAACGGATATGGCTAATGATGCAGGACTAGGTGATATGGCAGAACCGGCAACCTTAGTGTCTGAAAGTATCATCGATGCACTCAATAGTGATGAGTTTCATGTGTTCCCAGACACCATGGCGAAACAGTTCCATAATGAATATAAAAATTATGCTGAAAGCATTGTTGAAGTTAATTTAATGGAAGGTTAACTACAGCATTTAAGTAATTGATAATATTGAAACATGGACGTTTCATCTCAAAAATAAGAATTATGTTGGTGCATAAAATTATCACTATGGATATTTTAGTGCACATAGCTGTATAAAGCTTGCACTTTTATTTTTATATTCTGTAAATCACCCTATAAGAACGTCTCTCCTATAAGTGGCATATATTATGCACTATATACAAGTATGCTTTGAATGAATTTCAAATTCAGAGTCTTTGCCCCGGATTTAAAATCATTAATAACATGGAGAGCTCCATCATGATTGAGACCTTAATCGAAGTAGATTTCAATAAAACCCCCGAAGAACAATCTGATGTTTTACATAACCGTTGGCATCCAGATATTCCTTTCTCAAGAACGGTTAAACCAGGTGATGAATTCAGAGTTGAATGTATCGACTGGACGGGTGGGCAAATAGAAAATGATAATAGTGCTAATGATGTACGTGATGTTGATTTAACAAAAGTGCATTATTTAAGTGGTCCGATTAAAGTTGAAGGGGCAAAGGCTGGGGACTTACTTGTAGTGGATATATTAGATGTGGGCGTATTACCTGAATCGGCATGGGGGTTTACAGGTTTTTTTGCACGCGAAAATGGGGGCGGATTTTTAACAGAACATTATCCTGAGGCTAGAAAGGCTTGTTGGGATTTCAGTGGTGTTTGGGCATCAAGCCGACACATTCCTCAAGTAAAATTTCCTGGCACCATGCATCCAGGACTGATCGGTTGTTTGCCGTCTGCTGAATTATTAGCAGAATGGAATTCGCGTGAAACAGCGTTAGTGAATACCGATCCTGACAGAGTGCCGCCACTAGCAGCATTACCTTATGCAGACACAGCTGTCATGGGTAGTTTAGAAGGAGCTGCGCGTGATAAAGCGGCTGCAGAAGCGGCACGTACTGTTCCACCGCGTGAACATGGTGGTAACTGCGACATTAAAAATCTCTCTCGTGGTTCAACCGTTTACTTTCCGGTATATGTTGATGGCGCTGGTTTATCAATGGGTGACATTCACTTCTCACAAGGTGATGGTGAAATCACGTTTTGTGGTGCGATTGAAATGGCAGGGTACCTTGATATCCGAGTAAACGTCATCAAAGGTGGTATGGAGAAATACTCTGTGGTTAACCCCATCTTTAAGCCTAGTAAAATTGATCCAAACTATTCGGATTACTTAATTTTCGAAGGGATCTCAGTTGATGAAGATGGTAAGCAATATTATCTTGATCCACATGTGGCTTACCGTAGAGCGTGTTTAAATGCCATCGAATACATGAAGAAGTTTGGATTCACGGGTGCGCAAGGCTACGCAATTTTAGGAACGGCACCTGTAGAAGGTCATATCAGTGGTATCGTTGATATTCCTAACGCGTGTTCGACACTCTGGTTACCGACCGCTATTTTCGATTTCGACATAGACATCAAGCCTGAAGGTCCAACTCAATATGTGACAGGCAGTGAAGACTTAGCAGTTTGTTCATAAGGATTCACCATGCCGTTATATAACTACACATGTAAAACTCATGGTGAGTTTGTTGAATTAAGACCAATCAGTGAACGTAACAGTTTGGTTCGTTGTCCTTTCTGTAACGAACTTGCCACTAGAAGCATTACAGCGCCTAACTTGAGCATCATGACTACTGCTAACCGCACCGCATGGCAGAGAAATGAAAAAAGTATGCACGAACCTAAAAGAGTACATAAACACTCTCATGCTTGCTCGCATGTTCATGACCACAAGCATGATCATAAACATGATCATGAGAATTCAGCATCATCGAATCACACGCAGTTCAAAACCGGTTCTGCTGGATCACGTCCTTGGATGTTAGGCCATTAAGTAGCTTATGATTCAATGAGAAAATACAAAGCCAACCATAAAAATAGTAATCGTATTTGTTATGGTTGGCGTATTTCAAAGTCTGGCTTTCATGTGGTTGATCAATCCGCACGTGAAACAATTATGAAGATACTAGTCATGAGAAATCATGGCTATTCGTTAAACAAAATCAAAGACACACTAGAAGAATCGAACGTTCCACCGCCGCGCAGTACATCATGGTATTGTGCAACTATTGGTAAAATCATTTCAGAAAATTCAACATCGTTATCAATCGTTAATAATCATTAACAAATTCTTAATTTAGTTAACAAGAACATATTTTGGTGCTTAATTTAATTGTCAACGCAATTATGGCTCCATGTTTGTGCTTAATAATAAATTTAAACGATTCAAAAACTGTGCAGTAACATTTTTTTGGTGCATATATTTATGCGCATAGGTAAATATTCATCTTTAATGCTTATTAAAACGCAGAAGCATTAAGTTGGCACTCTAATTGCATTGGTGAAAGTGCGTTTCTTTTTTTCACAAAGTTGAGGTAAGCATGTTAACTAAAACAAAACTATGGCACTTAAAATACTTATTAGTATTTATGCTGTTAGCATTTGCGAGCAGCAGTGTCTTTTCAGAAGACTATTTAGAGAAGTATCCAACAGATAAAGTCAACACTACTGGACTTGCTGTCACGGATACAACTGTCACAGTAGGGATACTCCATTCTGTCACAGGCACAATGGCAATTAGTGAATCTGGTTCAGTAGAAGCAGAAAAACTCGCTATTAGTCAAATCAATGAAATGGGCGGTGTACTTGGTCGTCAAATTGAAATCATTCAAGAAGATGGTGCAAGTGATTGGCCAACATTCGCAGAGAAAGCACGAAAGCTACTTGTTAATGACAAAGTAGCAGCAGTCTTTGGTTGTTGGACGTCTGCTTCACGTAAAGCAGTACTACCTGTTTTCGAAAAAGAAAACGGAATGCTTTACTACCCAACCTTCTATGAAGGTCTTGAGCAATCTAAGAACGTAATCTACACAGGGCAAGAAGCAACACAGCAAATTATTGCGGGTCTTGATTGGATTGCGGAAGAGAAGGGTGCAGAAACTTTTTACCTAATTGGTTCTGACTACATTTGGCCTAGAACATCAAACAAGATTGCACGTAAGCACATTGAAAATGTACTTGGCGGTAAAGTTGTTGGTGAAGAGTACTACCCATTAGGTCACACAAACTTCGGTTCATTAATCAACAAGATCAAATTAAAGAAGCCTGATGTTATTTACAGCATCGTAGTAGGTGGTAGTAACGTATCTTGGTACAAGCAGTTAAAAGCAGCAGGTATTACATCTGACAAGTGGGACTTACTCACAATTTCAGTCACAGAAGATGAAATGTTAGGTATCGGTGGCGAAAACGTAGAAGGATTCTACGCTGCAATGAAGTACTTCCAATCTTTAGATAATGAAAACAATGCTGAATTTGTTGCTGCATTCAAAGAAATGTGGGGCGAAGACAGTGTGATTGGTGATGTAACACAAGCGGCTTACTTAGGCCCATGGTTATGGAAACTTGCAGTAGAAAAAGCAGGAAGCTTTGACATCGACGCAATCGCTGAAGCATCAAATGGCATTGAGTTTGATGGTGCACCTGAAGGCTATGTGCGAATTCACGATTCTAATCACCACCTCTGGAGTAAAACTCGAATTGGTGTTGCAAGGGAAGATGGACAATTTGACGTGATTTACGAATCTGATTTGATTGAGCCAAATCCATTCCCTGAGGGTTATCAATAAATAACTAGGATTTATTGATAGGGAGGAGCCTTTGGCATCTCCGAGCTGGAAGGCTCCTCTCATTTTAAAAAAATAGCTCTATGAAACACTTTATAAGGAAATCAAATGTTTGATGGTTATACAGGATCCGAGATTGGCGCAATATTTGCGATGCAAGGTTTCTCGGGACTAAGTTTATTTTGCGTATTCCTGCTTATGGCACTAGGCCTGGCCATCATATTTGGTCAAATGGGTGTAATTAATATGGCACATGGTGAGTTTCTTACTATCGGTGCCTACACAACCTTTCTTATTTCATCATTAACTCAAGAAAGTTTTCCTGGGTTCATGGATTACTACTTCTTTTTAGCCATCGCTGTTGCGTTTGTAATTGCATTTATCGTTGGCTTCCT
>JBCDBX010000111.1:0-5481 GCA_039182865.1 Pseudomonadota bacterium | reverse complement strand
GTTGCGTATACATTGAGAGCTTAATTAATCAGTACATCAGTATACGAATAGAAATAATATATCTATGCTCATGATAAAAATAACCCTTAGCAACAGACTATCAACAAAACAGTGAGTTACTAAACCTATTCTTTTAAATACTTATTTCAATTAGTTTATATAATGACACAATGATTAAAGATTTATTCGCACTTTCACGCTAAAAAGTAGCCATTTTTATTTGATGCTCGCTATAGAATACACAAGCAATGCAAGATTATTATTTGACATAAAGAAGCAATACTTTAGTATCACTTATGTTTCTCTATAAAAATTATAAAGAAGGGTCTATGAAACTATGCAATTTAAGCCTATTTATTTTTTTACTTTTAACAATTACAGTTTCTGTATTTGCCAAAGGTAATCCTAGAGAACCACAGTGTGAAATTGCGATAATTGGCGGTGGTGCATCGGGTCTCTACACAGCATTTCGTTTAGGACCAGAGTATGGCAGTCGTGTATGCGTCTTTGAAAAAGAAGCAGAGCTTGGTGGCCGCATCAAGGATGTTTCTAAAGAGCCAGGCGGACCAGTATTTGGTGTTGGGGCTTTACGTGTTATAGAGAGCCAAAGAGTTGTCATTGACCTTGCGCAAGAACTGGGCATCACTTTAGAGTTCGCAGATAATCGTGAGCAAATCATCAGTACACGCGGTTACCTAGCTGAAGACAGCCAAACGTTAAATGAATTAGCTTATCCAGTTCTACCTGACGATGTATCGGAGGGCGAACTTTATGATGAACTTCTATTTGGTCCATCAAGACCAACGGCTGTAGATTACCCAGACTTTAGATCTTACGCACGTGATGTAATTGGCGTAGAGGGATATCAATTTCTTGCAGATATGTCACGCTTTCGTGGAGAATTTACTGCACCTGTCGATGCTCGCAGCTTTCTAGATTGGCTTGATGAAGAAGAGACACTTTTTGGTCCTGCAGGTTATCCAATTGGCGGTATGTCGCAGTATATTGTGCGTATGGCTGAAGAGGCTCGTTCTTATGGTGTTCAAATCTTTACCTCCGAGCCTGTTATATCAGTTAATCGATCAGGCAAAGGAAATCAATTCAATAAGAAATATAAAGTCATTACCAAAAAGCGATTTATTCGACCTAAATTTGTCGTGATTGCCACACCAGTTAATGCTTTAAAACATATTAAAGGCAATGTCATCAGAGATATTCGTCGCCAACAAGAGTTTAAGGACATTTTAGCTATTCCAGTGGTTACGGTAACGCAGTGGTGGAATGAACCTTGGTGGTTGACAGCACCCGAGCGCGAACTAGTGAATCGACTATGGAGTACTGAGGCTGCGCTAAATTTTATTGAAATTCCTGTATGGCCATATGCCGAAGTACAGAATGTCACTCGAAGTGTTTATGATGATAGTCCTGATACGGTAAGTTTTTGGAAGACGGCTGCAAACAGATCGACACAGTCAGTTGATGATGAGATACGTCGAGGACTTGAATACCTCTACCCAAATGCCCGAATTCCTAATCCAGAAAAAACCTTTGTTCAAATTTGGCCAGGCGCATGGTTTTGGTTACGTGGTGGATCTGATTTTCGTAACATAGATATTGCACGCTGGGCAATTGAGCCTTTGAAAGGCGAAAATGTTGCATTGGTAGGTGATTCATATTTCCCTCAACGCGCAACTTGGAGTGATGCAGCCTATAAATCTGCCATCAACATGCTGAATGAGCGCTTCGGCTTGAGACTTCAAGATCAAACTGTGGAATTAGATTAATTATTCTACTGAAAACATCTTTTTGATTAATCTAGTGACTTATGAGGACTGCTCTTTTTCCTAACTCATCTCTAGCAGTCTTCATCTTGGCGCAAAGATACAACTACTCTTTTATTCTAATTACTTTCTCAATAAGATTTTACCTTGGCATAGAATATGTCAGATTATGGACCTTGATTCTAACTTAGAGCCAAGGATCACATCTTTTTATAAGTTCTATTTGATTTTTTGCGCCTAATCTTTTACGAGCATTTCTAAATTGATTCTCTACTGTCCTTATGGACTTACTCAACTTTGTAGCAATTTGTTTGTATGATAATCCATTAGCCGCCAGTCGTATTGCTGCTAACTCTGATTCAGTAGGTTTTGAAAACATACTATGCATTTTTGGATTAAACCAATAATTACTTATCGCCGCTAAAGGCCCCAGGTAATTTGCACAAAAGTTTTCCATGAAGTCTATTTCTAAATTGCTCCACTCATGTTCACTCACTGTATAGTCGATACATACAATTCCAATTGGTTCATCTTCCCAAGTTAGCTTTTGAAGCAACATAGATCTGCACCCAGCATCTAGTAGAGGTTGCCTCAAATCTCCAAGTGCTTCATTAGTTTTTACTTTTTCATACTTAATAGGTTTGTCACTATTCCAGATTGTCTGCATAGCATTGTGCTGATTAGGAATAATTAATCCTGTTATTGATGGCGGATCAGTTTTTGAATTACAAAATTCTGCTATCGGAGTGTAATGAAGGTGAGAGGGGGTAGCGAATCCTGCATCGGCACGACAAACAGATAATTCAGAGACTAAATACTGTAGACCTATCCGCACCACTTCTCTGGGACTATCAATATAAAGAATCATTTGAGCCGCAGCATTTAGCATACCGAAAGGATAGTCATCATTCTTTTCAATGAATTCTGCTTTGAGTGATTGTGCTGTGGGCGGATAATTTTTAAACATATGATTAGATTTATCTAGAGAATATTTTAATGTAACTATGATTAAATAAGAAATATATAGGGGTTATTTGCTATTTAACAAAATTTTAAATGATAGATTAGGGGTTATATGTCATTTTCATTGAATTTGATTATAGATATTATAATCATACTTTTTTAAGACATGGACATAGGAGTCAATAATGGCAATGAAATACTTCAAAGACGCACAATCTAAAGATATTGCTTCATTAGGAATCGATGAGATAAATGCCTCATTACAGGATACGATATCGTCAAACAATTCAAGTTCACCCATTACCTGTGGCTTTTTCAAGATGGATGCTGGAAACCCTCTTGAATATACCTACAGTTACGATGAGTGCAAAATCATGCTTGAAGGTGAAATGACGCTATCTGAAGAAGGCGGAGAAACTGTTACCTTAACTCCTGGAGATGTAGTTTACTTCGATAGTGGAACAAAGATTACATTCTCATCAAACTCATCAGGCAAAGCTTTTTATGTTGGACAACGAAAATTGGGGGAATTGTAGAATTTTACTCTTGGTCTTAGCGATTATTGTTGCACGCTCTCAATAATCGCTATAGAGAAGAAAGTAGCCCGCTATAGTCTCTAGCATCTTAATAATCTGGCTATTGATGGACTCGAGCCACCGCGGCCCCAGCATTATGAACTTGAATCAAAAATTCACACTTTATACTAATTTAGTTACACACTAACCCTGTCCTTCCTCAAAACCCATCTCAATACCGTTACACCCTATTTCAATTGGTGTTCACTCTGGCACAAAATCAATACTTTATTTAGTAAGTAACCATCTCCAATTTGCTTTAAAATGCATCAAGACAACTATGTAATTTTAATTCACTATTGGAAATCATAAATATGCAAAAACTAATTTCAGAAATAGTCAAAGAACTTACAAAATTGAAGTTACTTGAAGATCAAGAGGGTCCTGATAATCTGATTACTGGAATTTCAGATGCAAAAAATTGCAAATCAGGTGATCTAGTATTCATAGAAAATGAGAAATTTGTATTATTTGCTAATAAAAATAATCCATCTGCAATTATAACAAATAAAAAATTGGCGAATAAATTTGAAGATTTACATAGTACTTCTATTCTAGTCTGTGCCAATGTAAAGCTGGCTCAAGCTCTATTAATGCAATTATTAGTTGAACGCGATATACATGCTAACGGATGGCCATGTATACATGAATCAGCCTTAATACATAAAACTGCTTCAATTGCGGAGAATGCGTCAATTGGTCCTGGTGTTGTCATATCAAAAAATGTGACCATAGGAAAGAATTGCACCCTCCTCGCTAATACCGTTATAGAGGAAAATGTAATTATTGGTAACGATACAATTATTCATCCTAATGTAACTATTAGCTATGACTGTAAAGTTGGTGATCGTTGTATCATTAAATCAGGCGTAGTAATTGGTATGGAAGGTTTTGGGTTCGCGCAAGATCAACAACATAAAAGTCACCGTGTGCCTCAGATAGGTAATGTTGTTATTGGTAACGATGTTGTTATTGGAGCCAATTGCACAATAGATCGTGCAGCTTTCCTTACCACTCAGATTGGAGACGGCTGCAAGTTCGATACACTTGTCCATATTGCACATAATGTCCAAATTGGTGAAAACTGTTTATTTGCCTCTCAATGTGCTGTTGCTGGCTCAACTGTAATAGGTAATCGAGTCCGCTGTAGCGGACAAATTGGTATTTTAGATCATTTAAATATTTGCGATGACGCGGTCTTTGTACAGCGTGCAGGTGTATCCAGCGATATAAATGAACCAGATATTTATGCAGGGCACCCCGCGCAACCTCTACGCAAATGGTTTAAGAATATTGCAGTATTTAAACAATTAGGGAAAATTAAAAAATCAATAGATGCACTCGAGAGAACCACATAGATACTTAAGAGAATTTATATATGTATCGCTTCGCGATAATTAATTTGCGAGTAATACCCACTCGCATGTATGGGGACTATGGGTGGACTTGAAACACTGACCGCAGCATTATGAACTTGGAACTAAAATCACAGTTTTAATTAATTCAGTTACTTACTAAGCCTGTCCTTTCTCAAAACCCATTTCAATAGGGTTACACCCTGGTTCACTCGGGATTCAATTTAGTACAATATTTCAATACATATTCGCAATTTTATGTAAATGAATATGGTTTTCCTATGCACTTTAATCAAAAAATTATGTTAGTGATAATTGTCACATACATATCAATTAGTACCTGATAATGTAAATAAATATCTAATCATTACTTGTTAATATATTTATTCTAAAAGACAAATATAAGAAAATGCCAAGGTTATTATCATTATTAATTGCCATTATGCTAGTTGCAGGTTGCGGCGGGGGTGGCGGTAGTGATGGTAGTAATAATTTAGGGACAAGAGTTCCATTCACTTCAGTATCTGGATGCTTTCTCGAAGATTATCCTGATCCCACCACATCGGAGTACATACTCCCATATCAAGTTGGCATGTCATTTACAGTCAATCAAGGCAATTGCGGGCAGTTCATTACTCATAAACCAAATTGTACAGGCATCTTACCTGGTGGAGTTAGAGTAAGCTGTGGAGATAGACGATATGCTTATGATTTCTTTATGCCAGTAGGGATTGTCATTCTAGCTGCACGTTCAGGTACAGTCGTTACTGTAGTAGATGGATTCAGCAATGCTACTAATAGCTCCGG
>JBCDBX010000110.1:0-5537 GCA_039182865.1 Pseudomonadota bacterium | reverse complement strand
TGCTGGCCTGGGCTCAAATCCCGGGCGGGAATACTGAATAAGGACATTCCAATCCGCAATATGCCCTTCCAGCAGTGAGAGCTCGCGACGTCATTTGAGCTTCAGCAGCTGGTGCGGCGTAAGGCCCTGATGCTTCGAATGCAATCGTTCTCTCTTTTTGAATGTGCCACTGCCCAAAGACCCCAATTTCTATCTCGTCGAGGCCCTTGGGTATAAAAATGTGTGGCTTTGTAGTTTTGCGTAATTTTTTGTAGTTTGCATAGCGTCGCGGATGAATCCCTGGCAACTCTCCTGAAAGACACCTTTTTTTTCATTCCGTTAGAATTTATTATCTGCAGCAAGCAATGCACCTTTGCAAAACAAGATCTCACCAAGGAGCATCAGGTTCCCCAACACATCAGACGGCTGATACTCGTTGCTTACACCGTGGGAAGACAAAAGTAAACATACCTACACGCTGATACACCCTCCACCTCCCATCCCCCTACCCTATCTTCTCAGAAGCTGATATTGGCTAATTACCAAGCATGTGTCCCGCTACACCGGTTGCCCAGCAAGGCCCGCCGAGAGAGACCTCGATTAAGATTTTATATTTGAAGATTACAATAATCATCAATAAAAGTAGACCATCTTTCCTTAAACTTATCTATTTTGTTATCTCTTTGCGCCAATAGTTTTTCCATTTCAAATGTTTTGTCGAGAAACGCCAAAAAAATATCAACATTCATAACCTCTTCCTGGAACTTCCGATTCACTATAAACTGTTTAGCACTCAAAACTATAAGATTAACGATAGCCGTTGTTTCTAGTGAACCAAAAATAATGTTTATATTATTAGCAACAAATTGCTTTGACATGGGCAGCTTAACATTAATTTTTCGAGTCAGATCGCCCCAAAACGTTTGCATCTCCCAACATTCAGAGAAAAAGTGCTGAATTGTATCTATGCTGCCACAGTCGTTACAAAAGGGGTCACATATCACATTCCTAATGCACAAAAATTTTCGGGTTGGGAAAAATCGATGAATAATTCTATATTGCAGATTCTGAAGTTTGGTTGATTTTGTGATGTTGAATGGTAATGCATACATTTTCTCCCAATTTTCCGCAAAATCGACTCCTTCACTTATCCATCGTGTCTGAGCACTAGGAGTTGCGTCCTTTAGCCATGTGGACGAAAAGAATTTAACTTTTATTTGTTGAATGGGTACTGATTTTTCTTTGATTCTCAAATCAGGACTTAGTTCTCGATCCTGAGCGGACAACGCTCCGCTGCCAGCTATCAACAGTTTCCACTGAGATGGAATGGCCCGACACCATCCCATATAGGTAAGAAAATCAAGTCTTAATACATTATGCTTTTCCTTAAACTGTATATAGTTTAGAATTCGTCCCTGGTTATCGAAAAAATCATCTAGAAACATGACGTGATTATCATACAATGAAAAATGTAAGAATGGTTTTCCTCCCATTCGAATGGCCTCATTATTCCAAATTATTTGCATTCGCGCCTCTCTGCCATTAGAAGGTTCATGAATGGGTACTGCTTCTCTAAGCCAGCTTAGAAGTTCTTTGTAAAATGTTGCAACCTTCAGGTCTTTGATCCAGGCCATATTGTAGTTTATATGCAGTAAATGAGACAACTTAACACGAACCCTCGCCTGGAAAATTTTAACGAAAGTCGCATCATTATTACATACCATCCTACCGAGCCATGAGCAGCGTAAGCCTTTGTAAATATTTTCTATATCAGGAGCATTTAATCCTCCGTTCAAAATTCCTTGGCAGAGTGTATTCCTTGCAACTTTTGGTGGACGTCCTCTCCATATAAACCGCATGATTTTGCTTTGGACAGCGTCTAAATATTTTTTCTCAATTTTAACTGCGGATGTCATATAAATAAGTTGAGAAACAATAAGAGATTTTGCTATCGTAATCTTTCCTTTAAGAGTTAAGTCTCGCTGTGACCACTGGTTCAGAATATTCTGTATCTTGTTCATTGCAGGCTCAATGTTGATTGCACTGCAATCATGCATGGAGCTAAATGTGATTCCCAAAATTTTTACTTGCTCGCTAGGCGCTTGACCACAAATATCATGTTGTAAATGTTTTTGCGACCCTAACCACATAAATTGACATTTATCTATGTTTAAAAGCAGTCCTGAATATACCCCAAATTCCCGAACAATGCTTAATGCATTGCTTGCCGAGTTACTATCTTTAACAAACAGCGTCATATCATCTATATACTGTTAAATCTTACTTTCCTCATGAGAAACGACAATACCCTGCACCGTCGACGTTGCCCGAATCTTGATCGCCATAATTTCAACGACTAAGCAAAAAAGAAGACTAGAAGAAGGGCAGCCTTGTTGTAATCCGCGTGTAGGCTTGAACCATGGGGAAGTGTACCCATTATTTATAACCGTTAGCTCAGTATATTTATGCAGTATTTGAATCCATTTGATAAAATTATCTCCGAAACCAAACTTTCTCAAAACCTCATGCAAAAATTTATGTTCAACTGTATTGAAAGCGTTTTGAAAATCCAATGCCATTAAAATGCCACCTACTTTATCAGAATCACAATACTCTAATATGTCTGAAATTTGTCGTAAATTCATCCCAATATTCCTACCACGAATGCCTCCCGTCTGATCTAGTGAAATCAACTTCCCCACTACTTTCATTAGTCTGTTTGCCATCACCTTGGCAACAATTTTATATACTATATCTAGAAGACATATTGCTCGCTTATTTTTCAAAATTTTTTGATCTCCGCGCTTGGGAATCATGGTGATAATACCCCTTCTTTGAGTCACAAAAAATATCCCATTTTCTTTCACTTCTGCTATATAATTTACTATTATTTGCTCCAAGTCTGCCCAGAAGAATTGGAAAAACTCTTTAGACAAGCCGGACACTGAAGGCGCTTTGTTGTTCATCATACCATCGATGGCAAATTTACATTCAGCACCTGTGACCGGAGCATCACAAAATTCTCTATCGTCAAGGCATAATGAGGGACAATCAAGTTGTCCCAGAAATCTCTCACAGCCTGATTCGCTAGCCCTATCTTGACCTTCTGGAGTAGTATATACTTTTTGGAAGAAATCCCGACACATTATCAAAATATCCTTGTTCCCTGTTACGAATTCACCACTTTCAGATTGTAAGACGTCAATTTGCTTTTCAAGATTTCTTTGTTTCTGCAGATTTAAGAAGTAACGAGTTGGTCTTTCTCCTTCTTCTAGCCATCTAGCACCAGAGTAAATCATGGCCCTTTTGCCATTTTCCTCCTGGAATTCATCAACGCGGGATCTTAACTCTTTGTATTTTCTTATTAGATTGCTATCTCCGTTACTACCAATTTCTGTTTCAAGCCTCTCTAACGCTAGCAAGTCATTTTCATTTCTCTGACGTCTAAGCCTCTCTCTTTCCTTCCATCTTCGTATACTTGCCACCCTTATCTGACTTGATAATAACTCTAGTCTGATTCCCCACTGAATGGCGTCATTATATATATCCTGTCCTAATTTCGCTTTATCTATCTCAATTTTAGCTTGCTCTATGAAAGAAGCATCCTGAAGCAGCTCATTACGAAAGCGAAATAAACCTGGTCCCTTGTTCGAAGAAAATAACTTGATTTCTGCTGCAACAATACTATGGTCACTTAGTACACCAGGTTTGATATTAACTTTGTTTACAACATGATGAGTCATGAAATGTTCTGCCAGCAAAATATAATCTAACCTCGATTGTTGCAACGTCGGTGTCAACCGACGCCAGGTATACCTCCTTAGGTTGGGATGCATTTCACGCCAGATATCAATTAATTTATGTTCTTTCATCGCACTTAGTAATACTCGAGCGGGAGCTGAAACACTAGAATTGGTTTTTGTAGAATCTTGATATGACAAATGCATGTTCAAATCTCCACAGAGTATCATAAATGTCCTCTCTTGGACTGTCATAGCACTGATTTTTCCGCGTATTAGGCGAATAAACTCAATCTGCTCTTCCCTTTGACTCTGAGTTGGTGCGTATGCGGCAAACAATTTTATCGTGATTTTGTTGTAGACTAAATCAGCGATAATCAACCTTCCATTATCGGAACAATAGGAAACATTGGTCACACAGAGACTCTGCAAAGACCGTGGCAACACGACAGCAACTCCAGACTCATTGGTAGTAATGCCATGAGAACAAATAATTTTGAATCCCATTCCGCTTGCCAACGGCTAACGTCGCGTTGACTTGAATGTGTTTCTTGGATTACAGCGATATGAGTCGGAAAATGTGCGTGCAAGAATCTGAAGATTGCACGTCTTTTAGAGGCTAAGCGAATGCCGCGAACATTAAATGTTAAAAGTTTAAAATCAGGCATAGAACTGAAAACTGGCGTTGATTACTCGTTTAGTGTCTCGCTGTAATTCATTAATGCTCAGTGACGAAAATTTGATAATCGGGGCCACCTCCCGACGAGCCGATAAGCAACATATAGCAAGCATCATACGTTGGTAATAACGCATTTGTAGACAGCTTCTCCTAACCCTTCCCAAATTTAAACCCCAACCTTCCCTCCCCCTAACCTTACACGCCACACCAAGCCGAGACAGTCAAAACTCCCGAACCCGCTCCCCGCGAGGCGCGGGGCCCCTGACAGTGAGCGAGAAAATGATTCATCACTATTTCTGCGATCATCCTCAAGAATGTATGCGACCATTATAACGCACCGCTTCCAAGTGACTGCTAAGCCCATATTAATATGATCACAACATAATCCCAATAACGATACGTGAACTCTCTCACGACTCGAAACGGCTGATACGAACCACCGCTCGCGACCCGGTCCAGCAGCAGCCGCCCGGCCAGGACCCCGCGGCCATGGTAACTTCGCAGTCGTAGCTGGAGTTCCCGCGTCGTAAGACGACTCCGCGAGAGTACTCTGGCCGGCCGGCCGCCGTCTGGACCCGTCTGCGCCGTCCCGCACCTTAAAACCTGCAAACCCACCGCAACAACACAGCTCAATAGTCCACAGCAATGCCCACAACAGTTACAGTGCTTAATGCAATTCTGCTGCCACCTACCAGGGACAATAGCAAACGTAACTTCATTCCCTCTGTCATTGGCAAAAATGTTGATTAAAGGTGCATTTGGACTCACGTGACACACCGGCAGAATTTGCATGTTTCTCCCAGAGCAAAGCATACGTTTTGCATTTAAATTAATCATGCGTAGGCGGACAACATACCTTTCAAACAATAATGCCTAAACCTTAGCAGCATCAATCAGATCAGGGATTTAAGTTCTTGCAATTTGAGCCATGTTCCAGCACTCGTGTAACCAACCATCACAGCTTACTTTTTAATCATATGATAATCACCCATATGCACACTAAGATGATCAAATATACACCATATTATCCCACAGCAATGTTCGTTCCCCATTTCACCTGAATTCATGTGTATGCGATGAAACTGAGCACGCCCGAGTGCGCCGGTAGCCGCCCGACGCAGAGCTATGCAATAATTACT
>JBCDBX010000109.1:0-5575 GCA_039182865.1 Pseudomonadota bacterium | reverse complement strand
TATCAAAGAAGACGATGGGAACTTCCATGATTTTTAGTTTCTTATTTTAATTTGGCTTTGCTAATGTAAAAATAATGCAATCATTATCTAATTCTTAATTTTAGAGCATCCATATTGGCCGTTACTAAATCCAGCCTGCAAGAACACCCGTTAAGGGTGATTTATCATTTTCTTAAAATTGATACGACATTATTTATGGCGTTGCTGATTTTGAGTATCAGTGGACTTGCCGTTTTATACAGTGCCAGTGGTGGGGATATTGCGTCTATTCAAAAACAAGTCATTCGTTTGGCTGTGGGATTTGCAGGTCTATTAATATTTGCTCAGATTCCCTCTGATCAATTACGTAGCTGGTCGCTTTGGTTGTATTTAGTTGGTGTTGGCTTGCTAGTATTAGTGTTAGTGCTGGGCGATATAGGCAAAGGAGCGCAACGATGGCTTGATTTAGGCTTCGTGCGATTTCAGCCTTCGGAGTTAATGAAAATCTGGTTGCCCATGATGATGGCTTGGTACTATTCCAAGCAATCATTGCCGCCGACCTTTAAAGATGTGGCTGTGGGTTTGGCGATAGTGGCGATACCTGCAGGACTCATCATTAAACAGCCGGATTTAGGCACAGCAATCCTAGTGACGGCTTCGGGTTTGTTTGTGATATTCATGGCAGGCATTCGCTTTCGCATTATTGCTTTATTTATTGGTTTGTTGGCAGTAGCCGCACCTGCCTTATGGTTTTATTTGCATGATTATCAGCGCAGTCGCATTCTGACTCTTTTAGATCCTGAAAGTGATCCTTTGGGCGCGGGGTATCACATTATCCAATCGAAAATTGCAATTGGCTCAGGCGGAGTTTATGGAAGAGGATGGCTAAATGGCACACAGTCACAATTAGATTTTATTCCTGAGCGTTCCACTGACTTTATATTTTCTGTGTTAAGTGAAGAATTCGGTTTCTTTGGGACATCGCTGTTAATTATGGTTTACTTATTAATTGTCTGGCGTGGTTTAGTGATTTCTGCGCGTGCCCAAAGTTGTTATGCACGGTTATTAGGTGGTGCAATTAGTTTGTCTTTCTTTTCCTATGTGTTTGTAAATATCGGAATGGTATCAGGGTTATTACCTGTGGTAGGTGTACCTCTACCCTTGATTAGCTACGGCGGCACCTCTATGGTAACGTTACTCATTATGTTTGGGATTTTAATGTCGATTCATTCTCATCGAAAACTACTTGGTCATTAAAAAATTCGTGCCATTAAACATTTCTAAAACGCTAATCATATTGCTTTTATTGATTTCTGCACAAGTCGGCGCCAGTGCCTACTATGGACGTGAAGATGTGAATAACTTCATCGATAAAATGGTGAATGAGCATAATTATGATCGTGGACAGCTAGAAACATTAATTAAAAATGTAGAAAAACAAGAAAGTGTTTTGAAAGCTATACAAACGCCTGCAGAACGAAAGCTGAAATGGTTTGAATATCGCCGAATTTTTCTAAAAGATAAACGTATCGATGGCGGAGTAGAATTTTGGAATCAGAACGAAGAGATTCTAAACAAGGCAGAAACTCAGTATGGCGTACCGCCCGAAATCATTGTTGCCATCATTGGTGTTGAAACATATTACGGTGGGAACACTGGAAAAAATCCTGTACTAGATAGCCTAGTGACCTTAGGCTTTGATTATCCTAGGCGTTCCAAGTTTTTCTTAAGTGAATTAGAGCACTTTTTATTACTAACACGCGAAGAGGGTTTTGATCCTACTCAAATCACCGGATCGTATGCGGGTGCGATGGGACTAGGCCAATTTATTTCGAGCAGTTATCGAAACTACACAGTTGATCAAGACCAAGATGGGAAGCGCGACTTGTGGGGAAGTAAAGAAGATATCATTGGCAGTGTCGCGAACTACTTTAAGGTGCATGGTTGGCGAGAAAGCCATGCAATTACCAGTCCTGCAAAATTCACTGGTGACCCTAACACTATTGATGATTCAAATACCTTGAAGCCCAAACATACATATTCAAAATTTAACAAGCAAGGATTTGTGGCTGATATGCCAATTGGGCAAAACGAACAGGTATCATTGTTTGTACTCGATACTGAGAATGATAAACAATACTGGTTAGGCCAGCATAATTTCTATGTGATAACTCGCTATAATCATAGCCATATGTACGCAATGGCAGTTTACCAACTTAGTGAGGAGATTAAACAGCGCCGCGAATCAAGCACAGAAGTAAAACAATAAGGATTTATGAAAACACTCTTAATTGGAATAATCAGTGTGCTGCTTGTAGTGGCATGTTCTACCCCAGAAAAAAAAGACGCTGCACCAAAATCTAATAATGCATCAACTCGCATAGATCGTGCTGAGTCTGTCGTCCCAAAAGTAGAACCCAAAAGCAAGTATGGCAACCCAGACTCATATGTAGTGTTTGGCAAACGCTATTATGTGATGGATAGTTCACAAGGATATGTTGAGGAAGGCATTGCATCTTGGTATGGGACTAAATTTCATGGTCGCAAAACTTCAAGTCAGGAAACTTACGATATGTATGCAATGACGGCAGCACATAAGTCTTTACCACTCCCTACATATGCATTAGTGACAAATAAAGAGAATGGTCGTTCAATTATTGTGAGAATTAATGACCGCGGCCCATTTCATGGCAATCGGATTATCGACTTGTCGTATGCGGCAGCGACAAAACTTGGCATCGTCACCAAAGGAACAGGATTAGTTGAGGTGCGTGCGATTGATCCCAGAACTCGAAAAGTGGCGAGTCGCAGCAGTTCGCCGAATACAGGCAAGCAAATTGATGTCATCGACGTTGCCAGTTTAAAAGTAATTGAAGAAAGTTCACAAAACAGTATCGATAAAGATGTCGAAATCTTTGTTCAAGTAGGCGCATTTAGAAGTCGTGAAAATGCTACAAAACTAAGAGCACAGTTTGCAAGTTTAAATGTCGGTGATGTCTCAGTGCGCGGATATTCACTGCAGAATAAACCAATCTATAAGGTGTTGATTGGACCGCTGGGTGATGTTGAAGAAGCAGATAAAACCGTTGAAAAAATTTCCGATCTTGGTCATGAAGACCATCATATCGTGTTTAAAGACTAATAGTCTCAATTCTAAATATTATTTAATAAAAGTATGATTCAAATTATTTATAAGTCGTTTTTCTTTTTCGTTTTAATTGTTTTTTTGGTGGCAGCGAATACTCAAGCCGATCCTGTCCCAATTCCTAAAGCACCGATAATTAATGCAAAAAGCTATATTTTACTGGATCACAACACAGGTAATATTATTGCTGAAGAAAATGCGGATGAGCGTAATGATCCCGCAAGTATTACCAAGCTGATGACCGCTTATGTCGTTTACAAATCTTTGGCAGAAGGTCGATTATCGACTGATGACGAAGTACTGGTGAGTGAAAAAGCCTGGCGAGCTGAAGGTTCTAGAATGTTTATTGAGGTTGGTAAGCTCATAAAAGTAAATGACTTATTGCAAGGAATGATTGTGCAATCCGGGAATGATGCAAGTATTGCATTAGCAGAGCACATTGGTGGTAGCGAAGAGGCATTTGTCGATTTAATGAATCATGAGGCTATTCGTTTAGGTATGACGGGGTCTCATTTTACCAATGTCACTGGTTTGACCAATGAGCAGCATTTTATGACAGCGCGTGATATCGCAATTTTAAGTAGTGCGTTAATCAGAGACTTTCCTGAAGAATATAAACGCTATTCACAAAAAGAGTTTCATTTTAATGACATCACCCAGCATAACCGTAACAAATTGTTATGGCGTGATCCCTCGGTAGATGGATTAAAGACTGGTTGGACTGAGAATGCTAAATATTGTTTGGCATCCTCTGCGCAACGTGATGATATGCGCTTGGTGTCAGTTGTATTAGGAGCGCCATCAGATAGTGCACGGGCAACATATTCACAGTCTTTATTGAACTATGGCTTTCGATTCTTTGAGTCACATGAACTTTATACCGCCGGGCAAGAATTACTTAAGAAGCGTATTTGGTTCGGCGATAAAAAAGAAATCAGCCTGGGTGTGGATGAAGATATTTTTATTACTATCCCGCGTGGGCGTTATAACGATCTAAAACCATTTTTGGAAGTAAAATCCAGATTAGAAGCACCCATGCAAAAAGATCAGGCTGTAGGTAAAGTCATCATCAGTCTTGATGACGAAGAGTTTGCAGAAATAAATTTAGTCGCACTTGAAACCGTCGATGAGGGTGGCATCATGGATAAGATTAGTGATTACGTTATGAGTTATTTCGAATGAGTTTGCCTGGATCCATTGCTTATTTAAATGGAGAGTATTCACCATTAGAAGATTGCAAGGTTTCTGCACTTGACCGTGGATTTATCTTTGGTGATGCAATCTATGAGCTGATTCCTGTTTACAATGGAAAAGCTTTTTATCTTGATGGACATTTGACTCGATTAAAGCGCAGTCTTGATCAAATTGAAATTAACAGTCCTTATGATGATGCAGGCTGGACTAATATTATTAATCAACTTGTTCAGAAGTCTGGTCTTAATGATTTATACGTTTACATACAAGTAACTCGAGGTGTTGCGCCCAGGGATCATGCATTTCCAGCTAACGCGACGCCTACAGTATTTGCGATGATTGGCGCTTGGCCATCGATGTCCGCTGAGTCCTATGTAAAGGGTTTAAATGCCGTGACCGTTAAAGATATGCGTTGGGATCGATGCGATATCAAAGTAACAAGTTTGTTAGCAAATGTGCTGAAAAAACAAAAGGCAGCGGAAAGTGATGCGCATGAAGCCATTATCATTCGAGATGGAATGGTATTAGAAGGCTCAGCAAGCAATGTGTTTGTGGTGAAAGACCACCGTATACATAGCGCGCCAAAGAACAACTTAATTCTGCCAGGCATTACACGTGATGTAGTAGTAGATCTAATCAATGAAAATAATCTTCCGTTAACAGAACAAGCGCCCACTGAAGAAATATTACGAACAGCAGATGAAGTCTGGATAACGAGTTCTACTAAAGAATGTATGCCAGTCACAACCTTGGATGGTAAAGCTGTAGGAAGTGGCAACCCTGGCCCACTATGGAAGAAAGTGTTTGATAGCTTTCAGGCGCGCAAACTAAATTAAATTATGTCACAGGCTAATGGGAACGGGCATTCTGAAGAAGAACCGCAAGGATTAGTTTATCCCTGCGAGTTTCCGATCAAAATGTTTGGCAATAATCATCTTGAATTTATTGCAGCTGTGGAACGCGTTATCGAAGAGCATGTGCCGCGTGAGGATTGGGTGTCTACTAAACAAACGCCTAGTAAAAATGAAAAATATGTCAGTTATACCGTGGTTATTATCGCACGTGATCGAGATCAATTAGACAGAGTGTGTGCAGCCGTCACTGAATGCCCACATGTTATTATGGCGTTATAAAAATTTAAGCCATTAGTGGAATCATGCTCATGATTCATCAATTTCATATTTCTGGCATGCAGTGTGAACATTGTAAGGCCAGTGTCACCAAAGCACTTTATAAAATTGATGCCATCGAGAAAAT
>JBCDBX010000108.1:0-5609 GCA_039182865.1 Pseudomonadota bacterium | reverse complement strand
TATATAAATGGAAAGTGATCAAATAGGTCGATAAAAAGGCTCCTAATAAGGAGCCTTGAAAATAGAATATAAGTTAGTTGATTAGCACTTGTGGCTTTTTAAACAATCAACATCATCTGATACCTGTTGTGTTTGGTATGCTTCTTCCTGTTCTTCCTCGACAACTAAAGTATCGGTAAGAATATGAGAGTTGACTATCTGTTTTCTAACTGACCAAAGAATGGCGAGAATTTCATTTTGTTCATCTTGATTAAGGCCATTAGACTCGCAAGCTTTTAATACATCATCTACCACAGCATTGAATTCCATCTCGCTGATGTTCATACCCGCATGAGCAGCCTTCATATCTTTACCGGTGTACTTAACATCCTTGGCTCCAGTTGCGGCAGCAAATATTTCAAAGACCATTTTTTTAACATAGGCTGGGTCACTATTAGCAAAGCGGTCCTTTACGATGGGATTTACTGCATGGTTATTCCAGATATCTTCTACAATGGCCCGTGCTTTAGGTTCTCCACCGATACGCTCATATAGCGGTGTTGTGTCACTAAATGCGAGTGAGCTAGAAATAAGTAATGTAAAGATTGCGAATGTTGCTGCATAAAGAGATGTTTTCATGACTGACTCCTAAATCGATATTTTTATTATTTTAGTTATCTTATCTATATCCCTGAAAATATTCTATATTTTACCATTAAAAAAGCCACACAATGTCGTGTGGCTTTGAAAAACACATAGAGAACAATGCTATTTATAGGTTCTTAACCACCTCAGTAATACTGTCTTTAGCGTCTCCAAATAACATATCCGTATTTTCTTTAAAGAAGATTGGGTTATCCACACCCGCATATCCCGAAGCCATGCCACGTTTTAAAACAATACAGTTTGTAGCTTTCCAAACTTCTAATACTGGCATGCCCGCAATTGGACTATTGGGGTCTGTCTGGGCAGATTCGTTTACAATGTCATTCGCACCAATAACCAATGAAACATCTGTATCAGGGAAATCATCATTCAGCTCATCCATTTCAAGTACGATGTCATAAGGTACCTTGGCTTCCGCTAACAATACATTCATATGCCCGGGTAAACGCCCTGCAACTGGGTGTATACCAAAACGAACATTAACACCTTTTGATCTTAATTCGCTGGTCATTTCACTGACAACATTTTGTGCTTGTGCAACGGCCATGCCATAACCTGGAACGATAATCACGTTCTTGGCATTCTTGAGCATTTCAGCAACTTCTGCAGCAGAAGCAGATGTCACTTCAAGTTCTTCGCCTTTTTCAACCACTGTACCGCCCGAAGTGCCAAAGCCACCAAGGATAACGCTTAAGAATTTACGATTCATAGCGCGGCACATAATGTAGCTTAAGATCGCGCCACTAGATCCTACTAAAGAACCAACAATAATTAATGCAGTGTTACCAAGCATAAAGCCTGTCGCAGCAGCTGCCCAACCAGAATAACTATTAAGCATTGACACAACTACAGGCATGTCTGCACCACCAATTGCCATAATTAAGTGAATACCAATGATGCCGGCTATAACGGTCATAATTAGTAAGGGCAGTAAACCTGCATTATGAGTTTCAGCATTTAAGAAGAGGTAACCGAAATATATGCATGCAAGGAGTGCAATTAAGTTTAACCAATGTCTTGCAGGCAACATTAATGGCTTGCCGCTGATTAGACCTTTTAATTTACCAAAGGCAATGATCGAACCGGTAAAGGTAATAATTCCTATAAACACACCTAGATAAACTTCAACTTCATGAATAATTTTTTCAGCACCTTCAAACTGTGCGTTAGGATCTAGGTAACTTGAAATACCCACTAATACTGCAGCAAGCCCAACGAAGCTATGTAGAATTGCAACAAGTTCTGGCATTGATGTCATTTCAACTCTAAGCGCAATAACTGCACCAATGACGCCGCCAATTATCATAGCAGGGAATAAAATATGAAGATTACCAACTGCACCACTTAGAATAGTGGCAACAACAGCAATAAACATTCCAATCATGCCGCAAAGATTTCCGCGTCTTGCTGTTTCCTGATGACTTAGACCATTCAAGCTAAGAATGAAGAGAGCACCAGCACCAAGGTATGCCGCACTTAACAATTGTGGATTCATTAACATGGCTTCGATCTCCCTTTAGTCGTCATCTTTGCGGAACATTTGTAACATTCGTTGCGTTACTGTAAATCCGCCACCTATGTTGATCGAAGCAATCAACACTGAAAATGTTGCCATAGCAAATATTATTGGAATGCTGCTGCCAATTTGTAACAAAGCTCCGATGATGATCACACTACTGATTGCATTGGTGACACTCATCAGAGGTGTATGTAGGGCGGGAGTTACATTCCATACAACCCAGTAACCAATGAAGCACGATAATACAAATACGGTAAAGTGCTGCATAAATTCTGGTGGAGCTGATTTTCCTATCCACCACAGAAGACCTGCTGCAACGATCAAAGTAATGGCAAAACCTTTACCACTTTTTTTCTTTTTCTCTTCTTTTACGATCGGTGCTGGGGCCGGTTCGGCTTTTTTGGGAGCTGCTGATACTGAGATTGGAGGAGGTGGCCAGGTAATTTGACCTTCATGAATAACTGTGGCGCCTCGTACAGCCTCGTTTTCCATGTCAATATGTAATTGCCCATCCTTTTCAGGTGTCATCTCATCAATCAAATGACATAGGTTTGAACTGTATAGCTGACTCGCTTGGGTAGGTAGGCGGCTTGGAAAATCTGTATAACCGATAATTGTCACGCCGTGACGAACAACGACTTCTCCTGGAGATGTTAATTCACAGTTACCACCTTGCTCACCTGCCAGATCAACAATAACGCTGCCTTCTTTCATCAGCTCAACCATGTCAGCAAGAATTAATTTTGGTGCAGGTTTGCCTGGAATCAGTGCTGTAGTAATTATGATGTCGACCTCTTTTGCTTGCTCTCTGAATAAAGCCATTTCAGCATCAATGAAAGCTTTGCTCATTTCTTTGGCATATCCCGTGTTGGTACTGTCGTCTTCATCTTCTTCTTCGTAATCAAGTTCGAGGAATTGTGCACCCATACTCTCAACTTGTTGTTTTACTTCTGGCCGTGTATCGAATGCTCGTACAATAGCGCCCAAACTGTTTGCGGTTCCAAGTGCGGCAAGACCGGCAACACCTGCTCCTATGACCATGACTTTTGCGGGCGGGACTTTTCCAGCTGCGGTAATTTGGCCGGTAAAGAATCGGCCGAAATGATTTGAGGCCTCGATGACCGCTCGATAGCCACCTATATTGGCCATCGATGAGAGCGCATCAAATTTTTGAGCGCGTGAAATTCGAGGGACACTATCCATGGCAAGCACAGAGCGAGTGCCGGTACTTAACTTATTCATGAGGTCTTCATTTTGCGCAGGCCAAATAAAACTAATCAGTTTGCTATCTTGACGCATCATGCTGATTTCATTTTCTTCTGGCGCCCTTACTTTAAGTACAATATCAGATTGCTGCCATAAGTCATTGCTATTGCTGATAACCTCAACACCTGCCTCTTGATATAACTTGTCTGAGAAGCTGGCTCCTTCACCTGCACCTGATTCTATTGCGCATTCATAACCTAGTTTTTGTAAACGGGCTGCTGTGTCTGGAGTTAACGCGACTCGCCGCTCGTTTTCGTAAATTTCTTTTGGAATTCCGATCTTCATTAGATTTTCTTATAAATATAGTTAAGAGGGGATTACTTGAGAGCTGTGAGATTTACATGCCACCAATAGGGTTGTCAATGAAAATGCAAAAGATCAGTCTTTTTTGAGGTAGACACAGCGCAACATCATCTTCACGACCAAGATGATGTTGGTTAAATAAAGAAAGATAAAGTGTCTTGACTAGAAGCGTTTATTTGCCGGAAATAGCGCCTGCTAATTTAGTCATTGAAGAAATCTCTACATCAGGCGTAAAGGGGAAGTGCTCAGGTGTTAGATGATCTCTGTTCAACCAGATAGATTTGAATCCATAAGAAACAGATCCTGCAATGTCCCAAGAATTTGATGACACTAAACAGATTTTCTTGCTAGAGAGAGCAAGCTCTTCATTTACATGCTCATAAACTGCTGGTGATGGTTTGTAAGCTTTAATTAGATCTGTTGAAAAAACACGATCAATGTATTTATTAATATCTGATGATTCTAATGTGTGTTTAACATATTTTGGTGAACCATTAGAAAGGACAGATAATGTGTAACCGTCTTTATGTAGTTGTTCTAGTGTTTCTTTTACGTCTGGGTAACATTCCATTTTTGAATGTGCGGTAAGTATTTTTTCTTTTAATTTTTCATCATGCACGCCATATGCGTCACATGCATAATCAAGTGCATATCGTGTAATTTTGTCATAAGTAGTATAACGATTCATCAAGCAAAGCTGAGATGAGTATTGTAATCGTTTGCCGCGCCATAATTTGTAAATGACTAGAGCATCTTCACCTAAAGAGTCTTTATATTCATTAAAGGATGAAAAGCTATCTAATAGTGTTCCGTAAGCATTAAAAACGATGGCATTTGTATTTTTCATAAATTATTCTGCGAATTATTGTTTTTTTTCTTCGAAGGTGGATTGATAGTTAGCTAGTTTTAACGAAGCATTCAACCATTGAGCATAAAGTGCTGGGTCTAGGTATTCCATGAAAGTCTGATATGTTTTTGGATCCATCCAGGCTGTCATCCAGCCCATGAACACTTGTGGATTAATAAAAACAGACATAGCGTTGGTTAACTTAGTAGGATCAGTCATGCTATTCATGACGGTTTCCAGTTGATCTGGATTAGTGACACATTCTATTAACGACATGGTTGTCGCTGGATTTTTGATGCTTTCAACGAGCTGTAAAAATTGATCGGGGTCAGCTATTGCTTCTGCCATTTTTTGAGGATCATATAATGCTGAAGGTGCATTACATTGCGACATATATTGCTCCAGTATTACATCATCATCAGCAAATAAAGGCGCAAAACTCATAATGGCCAATATTAAAATAGCAAGCAGGGTAGAAATTAATATTTTCATGACAATTTATTATCTTGTGTGTGGTGGTAACTTTAGTTTAGAGACAACGAAATATTGAATATATAAAATCATAAAAAGCATATAGATACATAAGTTTATTAATATTTTAGTTTAATTAATTACGCTCCGTGATTTATGTAGGGTGGCTACGGATGAGCATATTAGTAGATATTAATGTACTAAACAACAAAAAGATTCTTATAATTAGACTAGATTATGGTGTGATTTGAATCATCATAATCCTCATTAACTTAGAGTTTATTCTGATTGAGTAGAAATAATAGATTCGATGACAATATTAGACGATAAGATTCATATTTTTGCACGGATAAAAAAGGAAGACCCCGGCTTTCGTGTTTACATTATTGAGAGTGCATCTGCTGCTGAAGAGAGAATAATGTTAAGTTCTCCTGTGCCAATCAACAGAATGACACTAGAAAAAGTTTTGGAGTCTTTTGGATTCCATATTAAAGATATCTATAATGCGCTTGAAATCAATGAAGGTGAATATAAAGATATCAAACACCCTCTGTGGTA
>JBCDBX010000107.1:0-5729 GCA_039182865.1 Pseudomonadota bacterium | reverse complement strand
TTCCAAAACGCTTTGAATCTTATGGTTGGCAGGTCATTCAAGATGTCGACGGTCACAACGCGACTGAAATTGATAGTGCGATTCAAAAAGCTCAACAAAATTTAGAGCAACCCACACTGATTGACTGCAAAAGTGTCATTGGATGGGGCTCGCCCAACAAACAAGGCACGTCGGGCGCACATGGTGCTCCGCTTGGTCATGATGAGATCACATTGGTACGCGAGGAAATTGAATGGCCACACGAACCTTTTCATGTACCTGATTCTATTTATGAAGGTTGGAATGCAGAACAAAAAGGCCAACAATCACAAGCGAGTTGGAATGAAATATTTGCGGCTTATGAAGATGCTCATCCAGAGTTAGCCAAAGAACTCCATCGTCGTACACAAGGAGACCTGCCAGACAACTGGCAAGGTGCAACGAAACAAGCGCTGCAAAAGATTATCGACGATCAACAAAAAGTCGCAACACGTAAGGCATCAGAAATTGCATTAAATGCAGTCGGCCCACTTCTGCCTGAGCTTATTGGTGGTTCCGCAGATTTAACTGGATCAAATAATACATGGTGGTCTGGATCAAAAGGTGTATCAGCCAATGATGCTTCTGGTAACTATATTTATTATGGTGTACGTGAGTTTGGCATGTCAGCGATTATAAATGGCATGGCGCTTTACGGTGGATTCATTCCTTACAGCGGAACATTTCTGACGTTTTCAGATTATGCACGTAACGCAGTCCGAATGGCGGCGTTAATGGGTACCCATAGTTTGTTTGTTTACACGCATGACTCTATTGGTCTAGGAGAAGATGGACCTACTCATCAATCTATCGAGCACATAGCGAGTCTGCGCAGTATTCCAAACTTAATGGTGTGGCGTCCATGCGATACTGTCGAATCTATGGTGGCATGGACAACAAGTATCGAAATGAAAAGTCCAGCTGCACTCACATTTTCAAGACAAGGCGTCCCTTTTATTGAGCGTTCTCAAGAACAAGTTGAAAACATTCATAAGGGTGCTTATGTCTTGTTTGAAAGTGAAAGTACTCCACAACTAATTATATTGGCAACCGGTACAGAAGTCGGTATTTCTCTAGATGCCGCTAAACAACTAGACGAGCAAGGCATAAAAGTACGATTAATATCAATGCCATGTGCGGATGTTTTTGATCTTCAAGATGAACAATATAAACAGTCTTTGCTCCCATCTGATATCAGAGCAAGAATCGCTGTAGAAGCGGGCATTACTGATTATTGGCGCAAGTATGTGGGTCTAGATGGTAATGTTGTGGGTATTGATCAATTTGGCGCGTCTGCGCCTGGCGATGTGTTGATGAAGCACTTTGGCTTTACGGCTGAAAATATTATCAACCGCGCGCAAGCACTACTTTAGTTTTTAAATGAGGAAAAATTATGGCAATTAAAATTGCAATTAATGGATATGGAAGAATTGGTCGCAACATTTTGCGTGCAATTTATGAGTCTGGACGCAACAGCGAGATTAAAGTTGTTGCGATTAATGATCTAGGTGACGCACACACAAATGCACACCTGACACAATATGATTCAGCACATGGAAAATTCAATGGGACAGTCAGTGTTGATGGTGACCACTTAGTTATTAATGGTGATCGTATTCGAGTTTGTTCGGAACGTGACCCTGCTAATTTACCATGGAGCGATTTAGGTGTTGATATCGTTCATGAGTCGACAGGTTTTTTTGCTAATAAAGAAAAAGCCTCGGCACATCTTGCAGCAGGCGCTAAAAAGGTCATCATATCTGCACCCGGTGGAAGCGATGTTGATGCCACCATTGTTTATGGCGTAAATCATGAGATTTTAAAAGCTTCGGATACAGTGATATCAAATGCATCATGCACAACAAACTGCCTTGCGCCATTAGTTAAGCCTTTGCATGATAAAATTGGTGTTGAGCATGGATTAATGACGACAATTCATGCGTACACTAATGACCAAGTATTAACAGATGTCTATCACTCAGACCTTCGTCGTGCACGCTCTGCCACACAATCAATGATTCCAACGAAAACGGGAGCTGCGGCCGCGGTTGGTTTAGTGCTTCCAGAAATGAATGGGAAGCTTGACGGATTTGCCATGCGTGTACCAACCATCAATGTTTCGGTTGTTGATTTATCTTTTACAGCATTACGTGAAACATCAGTAGAAGAAATTAATAGCATCATGAAAGAAGCCTCAACTGGCGCTTTGAGTGGCGTGTTGGCTTATAACGAAGAACCCTTAGTATCGATTGATTTCAACCATAATCCTGCGTCATCAATATTTGAAGCACCTCTAACCAAGGTCATGGGCGGCACTTTGGTTAAAGTCTTATCTTGGTATGACAATGAGTGGGGTTTCTCAAACCGCATGTTGGATACTACGGTTGCGTTATTTAATGCCAAGTAATTTTTGTGAGCAAGGTGATCTCTGCCAACATAGAGAGAGCAGCACTAAAAATCCAGCTGTTCACTAAATGCCGAAAGTACTAAATATGACTGATTTAGAGCTGGCTAATCGCCGGCTCTTAGTTCGTCAAGACCTTAATGTTCCTATCAAAGACGGTGTCATTACCAATGACGCACGTATTCGAGCATCGCTCCCTACTCTCAAAACAGCTTTGTCTCAAGGAGCGGCTGTCATGGTGATGTCTCATCTGGGGCGTCCAACTGAGGGGCAGCCTGAAAATGCTTATTCATTAAAACCTGTCGCCGAATCACTTAGTAAAGCGCTTGGGCAAAAAGTCCGATTAGTAGATGATTGGATTGATGGAATAAAACTACTCGCAGGTGAAATAGTTTTGTGCGAGAACGTTCGCTTTATAAATGGCGAAAAAAAATCCGATGAGGCTTTATCAAAAAAGATGGCACAACTGTGTGATGTCTATGTCATGGATGCATTTGGTACGGCTCATCGCGCCCAAGCATCAACCTATGGCGTTGCTAAATATGCACCTATTGCATGTGCAGGTCCTTTATTAGCAGCAGAATTAGAAGCACTAGACAAAGGATTACAAAATCCCGCTAGGCCTATGGTCGCCATTGTAGGTGGTTCAAAGGTTTCAACTAAATTAACATTATTGGAACAATTAATAGATAAAGTTGACCAACTTGTTGTCGGTGGCGGAATAGCGAATACATTTATTGCTGCTGCAGGTTATCCTATCGGTAAATCTTTATATGAATCAGACTTAGTAGATGTGGCAAAAAAATTGATTGAAACAGCCAAACAGCGTGGAGCAGAGATTCCGATTCCAAGCGATGTTGTTTGTGCAAAAGAATTCTCTGAATCAGCAAAAGCAGAAATAAAAACCGTTGCTGATGTGAAAGAAGATGACTTAATTCTGGATATCGGGCCACAAAGTGCAATGCATTTAGCCGACATCATGCAAGTGGCTGGCACCATCGTATGGAATGGACCTGTAGGTGTGTTTGAGATTGAACAGTTTTCTGAAGGAACTAAAATTTTGTCTCAAGCTATCGCTAATAGCCAGGCGTTTTCAATTGCAGGTGGCGGTGACACGGTCGCGGCTATTGATAAATTTGGAATTGCCGAGCGGGTCTCATATATTTCTACAGGTGGTGGCGCGTTCCTTGAATTCCTTGAAGGTAAGTTATTGCCTGCCGTGGATATTTTGCAACAACGTACAATGGCGAAAGGCTAACTCGTTATGATGCATCGAAGAACAAAAATTATTGCCACACTTGGACCAGCCACCGATGATGAAATGGTTATTTCTGATTTAATCGATGCGGGTATTGATCTTGTGCGTTTGAATTTCTCGCATGGAAATATGGAGGAGCATAAGCGTCGAGTTGAAATGGTGCGTCGCATTAGTGAATCTAAACATTACAACGTGGGTATTTTGGGTGATTTGCAGGGCGCGAAATTACGCATTGGGCGATTTAAGCAAGACAAGATTAATCTGAATGTGGGCGATAAATTTAATCTTGATGCAGAACTAGATCTCGAAGAAGGCTCACAAAAAGTTGTTGGGTTTACTTATAAAGGTTTAATCAATGATGTCATACCAGGTGATACTCTGTTGCTTGATGATGGGCGTATCGCTTTAATGATCGATTCCATTGAGGGTAAGGTAGTTAAAACCACCGTTGAAGTGGGTGGAGAGCTCTCAAGTAATAAGGGTATGAATCGAAAAGGCGGCGGATTGTCTGCGGCCTGTATTACTGAAAAAGATATCGAGGACATCTCTCATGCAGTGGAGCTCGATCTCGATTACATCGCAATTTCATTTCTAAAACATACTTCCGATGTGCATCTTGTGCGTAAGCTGTTGCAAGAAAATGGCAGTGATGCGTCTATTATTGCAAAAATTGAGACATCAGAATCACTTGAGGTGATTGATGAGATTCTCGAATGCACCGAGGCCATTATGATTGCACGCGGTGATTTAGGTGTAGAGATTGGTGATGCTGAGGTACCCGCCGTACAGAAAACTTTAATCAGCAAAGCAGCCAAAACAAATTGTATTGTCATTACTGCGACTCAAATGATGGAGTCAATGATACATAGCCCAATACCTACACGTGCAGAAGTATCTGATGTGGCTAATGCCGTATTAGATGGCACAGATGCCGTAATGCTATCTGGTGAGACTGCAGTAGGGGAATATCCGGTTGATACGGTAAAAGCGATGAGCCGTGTCTGTCGTGCATCTGAACTTCATGGAGCAGAACTAAATGCGGATTATCAACAAGCTGTCTGCGAGCGTGTTGATAAAGCAATTGCAATGTCGGCCATGTACTTGGCTAATCATCTAAATGTGGCTGCGATCGCCGCGCTGACAGAATCTGGTTCAACCGCTTTGTGGATGTCACGAATTAGTTCTAGTATCCCTATTTATGCTTTAACGCGGCACGTAAAAACTTTGCGTCGAGTGACTTTATATCGGGGTGTCTTTCCTGCAAAACTCAACTTTCTAGGTAAAACTCATGCAGCCGTTAACCATGCGGCAGTGACTGTGTTACAAAATAGTAGGGAAGTTGAAGAGAATGATTTAGTTATTCTCACTAAAGGTGACTTAATGGGAGTTGATGGAGGTACTAACGCTTTGAAAGTATTGCGTGTCGGCCATCTAATTGAAGAAGAGAACGATCCAGAGCATAAGGGTAAGTGAGCCATTAAATTTTAAGAAATTGTGAACCCGTAACGGCGCATAAACTTCCGGTTGGGTTAAAATAGCGAAAATTTTTAAGGAGTACGATGATGAATGTAGACGAGTTGAAGAAAATAGCCCAAGCTATGGTGGCGCCGGGTAAAGGGATTTTAGCAATGGATGAGAGTCATCCAACTTGCGCTAAACGTTTTAAGAAACTGGGCATACCAGAAACTGAAGAAATGCGACAAGCATACCGCGATATGCTCGTAACCACTGAAGGCTTGTCCGATTATATTAGTGGCGCAATTTTATTTGATGAAACCATTCGTCAAAAATTATTAGATGGTACACCTTTCCCTAAATACTTAAGTGAACATGGCATTATCCCAGGCATTAAGGTGGATGCAGGTGCTAAAGTGTTAGCAGGTCATGATAGCGAAAAAGTCACTGAGGGTTTAGATGGGCTACGCGAGCGTTTTGAGGAGTACTATCAACTTGGTGCTCGCTTTTCAAAATGGCGCGCAGTCATCACTATCGGAGAACATATCCCAAGCTGGGCATGCATAGAAGCCAATGCTCATGGCTTGGCGCGAT
>JBCDBX010000106.1:0-5735 GCA_039182865.1 Pseudomonadota bacterium | reverse complement strand
GGGATAAGAATTTGGTATTGCCTATAAATTAACTTAAATCGCCCATAATTTTATTTATGTTGAATTATGACCGGATCAGCATCAAACTACTGCGGCTGTTAAATCCTAACTATACATTCCGGAGTCCAAAAATATGTTCAGCATTAATCCTTTTGCCGAACTCTCTGCATTAATTCCTTCTGCTGTCCTACAAGGCTACATCGTATTGATGTTCATATTTGTTGTAGGCGGTACGATTCTCGATATGATGCATAAAAAGAGTGCCCAATACTTTTTTGAAAATGCCGAAAAAGCGAAAAAAAGTGCAAAACGAACTTTATCAAGTAGTGAGAAAACATCTTTAGCTGTGGCGACTGTCGCAAATGAAGTATTAGCCTCAGCAGAATTCAAAAGCACACGTCGTCGTATTTCCCATTTGTTCACAATGTATGGGTTCGTCCTTTTCGTCGTAGCCACTGTTTGGCTTATCTTTGGTTATACATCAAGTCCTGATGTCGCAGCACCTGGCTTATTAACCGCACTTTGGTATTTGGGTGCAATCAGTTTATGTATTGGCGGTTATTGGTTCTGGTTTTTTATTCGTGTTGATGTCGCATCTGAGGGTGTTAAGTGGTACAACTTTAATGGTCGTGGTGACATCTTTATTGTCGGCTTAATTAGCACTGGTACTTTCTCACTATTATGGGCATGGACGCTTGGCGCAGGTTTGTTGAATATGCTGTTCCTTGTACTGTTCATTGCCTCTGCTACTGTCTTGTTCAGCACAGTCTTTTGGTCTAAATTCGCACATATGTTCTTTAAGCCTGCCGCGGCTTATCAAAAGCGATGCATCAAGGCTGACGGTTCATATGAAAACTTGCCTGAGTTAGGGGATCTTTCAGATCCTACATTGCAGGCTAAGTATCCGGACATCCCGGAGTACATGGGTGTTAACCCACCTAATATGGGACCTGGTATTAAGCGTGAAGCTCCAAGTCACTATTAGTATTTAGCCATTAACAATTAGTAATTTTCAGTAACGAATATTAGAGAGATAAATTATGCCTACTTTTGTTTATATGACTCGTTGTGATGGCTGTGGACATTGCGTCGATATTTGCCCATCGGACATTATGCACATCGATACAACGACACGTCGTGCATACAACATTGAGCCTAACATGTGCTGGGAATGTTATTCCTGTGTTAAGGCTTGCCCACATAATGCCATTGACGTTCGTGGTTATGCTGACTTCGCACCACTTGGTCACTCAGTACGTGTGATTCGTGACGAAGAAAAAGGTGTGATCGCATGGCGCATTAAGTTCCGCAACGGCAAGAAAGATATGAACTTGCTTGCTCCAATCACGACTAAACCTTGGGGTGAACATATTCCTGAATTGGCAAACGAAGCTGCGCCAAGTAGTGATATGAAAGACAGTCAATTACTTTTCAACGAGCCAAAATACATTCGTATGGACGAAGGTGGTATTCACACACTTGAATCTAATGGCTTGAAGATGAAAGAAGGAGTTTACTACTAATGGGTTACAACACTGTTGTTGAAGATGGCATCGACATTTTAGTCGCCGGTGCCGGTATGGCAGGAACGGGTGCTGCATTTGAAGCTCGTTACTGGGGTAAAGACAAAAAAGTCGTTATTGCTGAAAAAGCTAACATCGATCGTTCTGGTGCGGTAGCACAGGGTCTATATGCGATTAACTGTTACATGGGTACGCGTTTCGGTGAGAACAATCCTGAAGATCACGTGCGTTATGCACGTATTGATTTGATGGGTATGGTGCGCGAAGACTTATTGTTTGATATGGCGCGCCACGTTGATTCAGCTGTTCACCAGTTTGAAGAATGGGGTTTACCACTAATGCGTAACCCTAAGACAGGTACTTACCAGCGTGAAGGCCGTTGGCAGATTATGATTCACGGTGAGTCATACAAGCCTATCGTTGCTGAAGCTGCGAAAAAATCTGCAGATAAAATATTTAACCGAATCTGCTTAACTCACTTGTTAATGGATGAGTCCAAAGAAAACCGTGTTGCAGGTGCAGTCGGATTTAACGTACGTACTGGTGATTACCACGTATTTAAATCAAAGACAGTTGTCTGTGCAGCGGGCGGTGCTTCAAATATTTATAAACCACGCTCTGTGGGTGAAGGTGCAGGTCGTGTTTGGTATGCACCATGGTCTTCGGGTTCGGCTTATGGATTGTTGATTGGTGCTGGCGCGAAAATGACTCAAATGGAAAACCGCATTGTATTAGCGCGTTTTAAAGATGGATATGGTCCAGTAGGTGCTTACTTCTTGCATCTCAAAACATACACTAAAAATTGACTCGGCGAAGAGTACGAATCAAAGTGGTGGCCTCAATTACAAGAGATGGTGGGCAAGGAATACTTGGATCCAGAAGCTTCACATAGAACACATCGTCCTATTCCAACATGTTTGCGTAATCACGCGTTAATTTCTGAAGTGAATGCAGGTCGTGGTCCTATTCACATGGTGACTATGGAAGCATTCCAAGATCCCCACTTAGAAGAGATTGGTTGGCATAATTTCTTAGGCATGACAGTTGGTCAAGCCGTTCTTTGGGCTGCTACTGATTTGGATCCTAAATACGAAAACCCGGAGTTAACGACTTCAGAGCCGTATGTGATGGGTTCACACGCAACAGGTTGTGGTGCATGGGTCTCAGGTCCTGAAGATATTTCTCCAGATGAATACTTCTGGGGTTATAACCGTATGACCACTGTTGAAGGTCTATTTGGTGCAGGTGATGCTGCAGGTGGGACACCACATGCATTTTCATCAGGTTCATTCACCGAAGGCCGTCTAGCTGCAAAAGCGGCGTGTCAATACATCGATGATGGCAAAGCCGAAGGCATCACAGTATCTCAAAAGCAAGTTGATGATCGACGTGAACAAGTCTATAAGCCACTTGAACATTATAAGATTTATCGCAATGAAATCACTGCGGGTAGTGTTAACCCTAACTACATTAACCCACGTCAAGGTCTTGATCGCTTGCAGAAGCTAATGGACGAATATGGTGGTGGTGTAACGGTTAACTACATGACTAACGAAAAGCTTCTTAGCATTGGTCTGAAGAAGATGAAGATCTTAGAAGAAGACCTTGAGAAGATTGGTGCAGAAAACATTCACGAATTATTACGTGCATGGGAATTAAAGCACCGTCATCTTACTTCTGAGGCTGTTTTGCAACACACCATGTTCCGCAAAGAGACTCGTTGGCCTGGATACTACTACCGTGGAGACTTCTTGAAGGTAGACGATCAAAACTGGCATGTACTTACTGTTTCTCGTCGTGATCCTGAGACTGGCGAGTACACAATGGAAAAAGCGCCTTGTTATCACCTAGTTGGTGAAGAAGAGGAAAAGGCTGCCTAAACAGTCATGATGAAATGGGGTTGTGCTAAACAATCCCTAGACATCATAGAGTTCTAAAAAGATCAACGGCTGTGCTGTTGGTCTTTTTTACTTTAAGATCACCTAAAATTATAAAAAACCTACGAAAAGTCTTATGAATATTATCGAAAACACCGATGACGAAATTTTAGAAGTTGCGCATTCTTATTGGGATGATCTTATAAAGTTTTCAAATGAAGGTGAATATGGAAAGTTCACTCGCAATTTTTCTTATGAATGTTTGCTCGGCTTGAATGAAGTGGAAGTAGGTAAGCAATTTGCAAAAAGTGAATTAACTAGAAATTTAGATACTAACTATGATTACCTTGGAATCATACGTCGTGGTCAGCATGTGACTGTGTTATACAGAGTTCGTTCTACTAAGAAAGAAGGAGAATGGTTAGGGCGTATAGTGTTAGGTTACGAAGAAGGTGAGATTAAAATTTTCGCAGCTTCAATATTTTAATCTTCAGTTTTTTGTTCCAATTAGAAAGAATTTTTCTTAACCGACTTAATTAGATATGAGTGAAATCGTTAAAGACGTCATTGATGAAGGTAAGTTTGTGGAACTGACTTACAAAGTGATTGATGCAAAAACGGAATCTGTATTAACCACAGTTGAATATGCCATTGGCTATATTCATGGTATCACTGAGGCGCTTGCACCGCAGGTCACAGCTGAATTAGAAGGTAAAGCTGCTGGTGATGTAATTGAGGTCCCTATCGACTGTAATAATCTATATGGCGAGCGAGATGAGACTTTAGTGATTACAGATGCAATAGAGAATGTCCCTGATGAGTACCGTCAAGTGGGCATGTCTATATTGATGGAAAACGAACAAGGTCAAACTAAATCATTTCTGGTCACTCGAGTTGATAAACACTCGGTCACGATTGATGGTAATAATCCTCTATGTGGTCGCGAAGTTATTTTCAAATTAGAGATTCTCAATGTGCGTGATGCCACAGACGAGGAGTTAGAAGCGGGCGGTCCGGTAGATGCTGAGCCTGATATTAGTGAAATAGTTGGGCCAGGACAAAAAACCCAACCTATCAATTAGTTTTTTATCTGTTAGTCATTTTAATCTGACGGAGAAACTTTTTTGTCGCATAACCTTTACGCTGAAACTTTATTAACACCTGGACTAGGTGTTCCTATGGCTTGGCGTTATGAAAATAAATCTCACTACTTAACTGAACTGCTCGATAGCGATTCACCGGTGTGTGCGACTTTGTCTCAAGCGATGGATCGTTTTAGTGAAACCTTTCTCGAGATAGAGCCTAATAAGAAAACTTTAATCGAATGGGCAAACTCACAGAGCACTCTGGTAGATACTGCTGATATTCGTGAGTTAAGGCTAGGCGGTGCTCATGTTTTCCAACAAGCCATCGAACTATTTCAAGGTATTCAGATGATGGTGGAAAGAGAAGATGATCCTGTTAAGTGGTCGACGATACATCACAATATAGGTGACGTGATGGGTTTCATCGGCCAAAGAAGCGGAAGCTCACATTTCTTAGAACAAGCTGCTATGTCTTACGAGCAAGCTTTAGAAGTGCGCACATTCGATGACATGCCATATGAGTGGGCGAGTACACAGTATAATCTTGGCGTTGTTATGCAAACATTAGGTCAGCTCGAAGATGATACGAGTTTTTTAAAACAAGCAGCTGAAACTTATAAGCAAGCATCCACTGCATTAAAGCGGGAAGAACATCCCGATGACTGGGCGCAATGTTTGTGTAGTGTAGGTAATGTTCTTTGTTTGTTAGGCACACACCGCAAGGGTGCGCGCACACTAGAACAATCAGTTGTTGTTATGCGTAATGCGATGGCTGAACGTACACCTGATAAATCTGCTTATGGCTGGGCAATTACACAAAATAATTTAGCCGCAATACTGCAAGCGCTCGGAACCCATGAAGAAGACATCGGTTCTTTAGAAGAGTCTATTCCTATCTATGATGCAACATTAAAAGCTTTGCCTAAAGAAGACGTCCCGATGATGTGGGCGATGGTGACCGCTAACCGTGCATCCGCAATGCATGCTTTAGCCAGTGAATCTGATTATGTTGACATGGCTATGAAAGCGGCTTCTGAGTTTGATGAGATCGCAACTTTGTTTTCTTCTGCGGGTTTAGTGCAATACCAAAAGCTTGCTGAAGAACGTCGCGATAAGTCCAATGAGCTCGTGAAATTACTTCAAGTTTAGTTCTAGCCAATATGATAAAAACCTATTCTCAACGTATGTCACCGCCTTATTATGGACAGGTACAAATTGCCGAATCTGAACGCGCACGTGCACTCACTGTG
>JBCDBX010000105.1:0-5766 GCA_039182865.1 Pseudomonadota bacterium | reverse complement strand
CTCATCACATCCTGGGGCTGAAGCAGGTCCCAAGGGTATGGCTGTTCGCCATTGAAAGTGGTACGCGAGCTGGGTTTAGAACGTCGTGAGACAGTTCGGTCCCTATCTACCGTGTGCGTTTGAAACTTGAGGGAAGCTGCTCCTAGTACGAGAGGACCGGAGTGGACGAACCTCTGGTGTGCCGGTTGTAACGCCAGTTGCATTGCCGGGTAGCTATGTTCGGAAGGGATAACCGCTGAAAGCATCTAAGCGGGAAGCCTCTCCCAAGATTAGGTTTCACTAGACTTTTAAAGTCTCTGTAGGTCCGTCGAAGACTACGACGTTGATAGGCAGGGTGTGGAAGCGCAGTAATGCGTGAAGCTAACCTGTACTAATTGACCGTGCGACTTGACCATATAACACTCAAGCACATTGAGTGTGGTGAAGTAACATTTCAGAAAACATACACTTGATTGAATGCATTTCCAGAATTTGTGTATTAACTCTAGCGAGTTTGTATGCAAGCCAAATTGCTTGGTGACCATAGCGAATGTGACCCACCCGATCCCATCTCGAACTCGGAAGTGAAACCGTTCTGCGCCGATGGTAGTGTGGGGTCTCCCCATGTGAGAGTAGGACATCGCCTGGCATTAATTATCAAAGCCTTAGCGTGAGAACGCTGAGGCTTTTTTTTGACGTACAAATTGTTTAAGTAATATGTTTGATGTATATTTATTTTAAAAGCAAGTTAATAAATACATGTTTTGTATCGAAATTTGCAAATAATAAAAATATTTGGGAGACAAGTATATGAAACTACAAAATGTTGGTGCATACCAACAAATTAAATCCACTTTTATCAAGTCCATATTAGGACTTTCTTTATTCACTGTTAGCGCATCGTCTTACGCATTAACCTTAGTGCTTGATGAATTTAATAATTATCAGGCTACGATTGAACCGGGCGTAACATTATCTCGTATCTCAGATCCAATGAATATTGATTTCGGATTTGGACCAATCATTATTGATGGTGGAGAGTTTGCCTTAGGAACATCTGACATGGCGATGTTCACTGGGCAGACACAATTTGGTGGCAATATGGGCGGTTCGCCGCGATCACTTGCCGCTAACGCAACTCCCTTCACTATACGTGCCGATGACAGCGGTAATTTATATGATGCCTTTCTGATATATTTTGAAGGTGTAGAACTAGATGCAGGTTCGTTACCGGATTTACTAGACACCCAAAATCCTACGGCAGTTTTTGAGATAACTCCAGGAGCTCCAGTGCCATTGCCTGCCGCGGGGTGGTTGCTTTTCAGTGCGCTTGGAATGCTCGGGATGTTTAAAAAGAGACAATCTCCTAGTTAATCCAAACGCATAAATTATTTTACAAACGTAATCCGTCTCTAGCATCTACAAGCTGATACGGATTGTGGACGCGTCTTATGTAGAATAGGTTCAGTAACCTGCTACCTTGAATCTCTTAGAGATATGATAAAACCTTGTTTGACTATATTCCAACAACTTCTGCGCAAGATTTGAAAGGTATTTAACTTTTGTTCTACGGTGTAATTCCATCAGCATTAATTACAAATATCTTGGTAAATATTCTTAAGCTTGTATGTCTCTAGCTGTTAGGGCTATTCTTGTTTACATTGTTTAATCACAACTAATAGAAATATTGATTTCTTATGCCTAGCTCTATTACTGATGACTACCGCGAGCACTTATTACCTAAAAGATTAATATTTTTTGATCTAGACGGAACCATAATTCCCTCCACAAAAGCGTCCGGTAGACGTATCGCTATTTCTCTATCTACTTACAAACAGATCCGTGATTTTGCAAGTAAGGCTCTAAAGTTTGAAGGGAAGTTGCCTGAGCTAAGTGAAGAAAAATGTAGTGAATGGTATCGAACGCATGGCGGCCCAAAAGGCTTAATAAAAAGGGTATTAGAAGATACGAGTCTTAAAGATGATGTTAAGGACTGTTTAAGTATTTATTTTAATGGTTTGTTCACTCGTCGTCTTACCCAATACTTAAGAGATGATTTGCAGCATGATTTTGTGCCTGAAGAAATCCTGGTATTTTTACAGGAGCTCTCGAACGTTGCCAATATGGTATTGGTTTCTTATCGTTATCAAACTCAATTCGATTTTTTAAATTCTGTTGAAGAACTGGGCTTAAGTCGAAAAGGGGTATTCGGTCCCAACAATGCATTCGCAGTGGGATCTCCTGGGACTTCTTCTGATGGTTCAAAATCAAGGTTCGTAGGCGGCATGTGGCGACATAAAATTCGCGCACAGCGTCGTTTAACATCTGAGACAGGTAAAACATTTCCGCCTATTTGTATTGGTGACTCAATAAGAGATATACATTTCTCAGTGGACATTGGTGGAATTTTCTTTGGTGTTGCGGAGACGGGTGAAGACTCTAAAGAGACTCTCGTAAATGAAATTAAAAAGCAGGGTGATCGAATTAGCTCACGCTCGCGAGTATTTGAGTCACTAAATGATCAAGAACTTCAGAGTCGTCTAATCGAAGAATGCAATGATTACCGTCAAGCCGTTAGTAATCTTGAGTAAATATTTATCTCACAAACAAATAACACATCAGCAGTACATCAAGTTTTTAACATCAATCAATAGAAGATTAGTCTAATTAATCCAAGAGATGCCTTGGGTGAGAATCTATTTAATCATTCAACCTCATTTGAAATTTTTCTGAAATTTTATTGAACATCATTGATTAATATTTCACCTGTACTTCCGTAATACCACGGTAAAACAGAGGGTTAAGTATTAGAAACTAGTTAAATGCTAATAATAATAATAATGCGAATCATTATTGTTTATTAATAGACTTTTCTTTAATATGTGAACTAGGTCACATTTTTTAAAAGCGGCGTCGAATCAACCAGCATTGTCATGTGAAGGAAGTACTAAGGCTTATCAAATGCAATAGACCTAGGCCAGGAAACTAGACATACAGTGCTTGATTAACACACACTTTTTGGGAGACAAAAATGAGACACAAAAGACTGATATCTTTGGGTATAGCAGGAATAATTCTTGGCTCTACGCATATTGCTAGTGCTGCATCATATGTAATTAATTTTAGCGGTAATTTAAACGAATTCAATCGCCCAGATTCTTTATCTGGTCTTGATGCTTTTGCACTTGGTGCACAAGGCGCCTACAGTGGAAGAATCACTCTTGATAACGTTGAGCGATTTACAACTTTTTTGGGAGACGCAAATCCAGATCCTGATATTTTTGAGCCATTCCCAGGCCTATTCGAGAACACCAGTGGTTCTATCACTTTTGATGGAATGGATGGCGGCAGTTTTGTTGTCACTAATGAAATCCTTGGAGGCTTTGAAGGCGAGCGAGTGTTTGTCCCTAACCCAGATTTTGATCCAAGCTTACCACCCTGCAGTGGGTTTGAAATCTCACGTGGAGACAATGGTTGTGGTGAGCCGGGCGTTGTCGAAAATTCGCCTTATCTTGTAACAGTCAGCCCCACTGGTGAAGAATTGCGCGGTGATGCAATATTGGAAATTGTGGATGGACTGCCTGACACATTCAATTACATCGGTGATCGTAACTCGCTTGAATCATTCGATATAGTGACAAATGTTTTAGAACAACAAAATGAAGAAATAGAAAGTTTCTTCCAGCTAGAGGCTGTTTCTTTGATGCTTGGAGATTTTGCTTTTACAGGATCGGACGGTGATACCTATTTCTTTGATGCTGGTGAGACATTTGCAAGTTTAACGGTTTCTGAACCTACGCCAGTGCCAGTGCCAGCAGCAGTATGGCTCTTTGGTTCAGCATTTGCAGGTTTGGTTGGCCTTTCAAGGAAAAAATCAAATAAAAGCTGAATAATATTTTCGATTTAGAATAAATCAAAAACTTTCAAAAAAAGGGCACATATGTGCCCTTTTCATTTGGAGTCAATAAATATTTTTAAACATTTAAATCACAGAAATAAGTGAAATCTTTTACTGCTGAAGTTATTGCCGTGAACCATGTACATTGAAAATCGGATAAATTTTTTGTTTATTCCTAACGAATATAATTACTGTATTCGCAATACTAATTAGAACGTTCTAGTGAGGAGGATTATTTATTAATTTGCTTATGCTAAATGTCAAAGTGGTCGATGAATATCGACTGAGTAGAGAAATTTCTAAATCAGTAATATTTTGTCAGGTTTAAAAATTGTGAATTTCATCACAATTTTACATACACAGCAGCTTTAGACTTTCGATCAATAAACTTGATGCTTGTTATTCACATTATAGATAAGCAATCAAAGTATATAAAATAATGTAATTTTGGAGAAAACTATGCGAGCTAACAAACGTTACTCAAGAATTGCCGCCTTATTTGTCCTATCGATACTCTGTGGCAGCGCCAATGCAGTGAGCTTAAATGCTAACCAGTTATTGAATGAATATAATGTCCTCATTCTTGGTGATGCAATACTAACATCTGAAATACAAGGTACCGCCTATGTTGGTGGCCTGTTGACGGGAAACTTCGCAACAATCAATCGAAGTAATCTTCCCGATGGTTCATTAGGTGGTTCATTGGTTGTTGGGGGTGATCTAACATCTGCAAACTTAGAGAGTGGAGATGCATTAATTGGCGGTGCGATAACTGGAATACTTAACAATAATGGAGGGGGGACCATTACCACTGGCGCGGACATACCTGTAATGGAGGTTGAGAACACACTCAAAAACTTTTCTACCTCTATTACATCTTTATCATCAACCGCTAGTCTCACAGTGATCGAATTAACAAGTGCCTTTTTTAGTAACCCAAATAACGCAAACGACTTACCCATGATGTTTGGGCCAGGTACAACATTATTTAATGTGTCGGGCGTGATGGTTGATACTACCGGCTTTAATTTTAATGGCGCGTTCTCTGATGTGTTGTTTAATTTTTATGAAGCTACAAATGTCCTAATCGGAGCTGCTTTTGGTGCTTCCATACTTGCGCCTGATGCTGACCTTCAAAATATAGGCGGAGGCATTAATGGAACAGTTGTTGCGGCGGCATTAAACAATTCATTCACCTCCGAATTTCGTGATCCAATCTTTACAGGCACAATTGTTCCATTACCAGCACCATTGTTATTGATGCTCAGTGGTTTGGCGGGTTTATTTATAACAGCAAAGCGAAAAAGCAAGGGAGTGGCTCAATAAGTTAGCTTAAACTCTGAATGAACTAAGATACTTTGTGATGAGTTTCTGAGTTAGGTTTTATTTAGTGACTTGAAGTTTATAAAACGGCACTCTCGTTTTTGAAATTGAGAGTGCCAGACTTGTGGAAGTTTTGTACTTATGATTTTGACGATTAATTGGCTTGTTTGAACTGTTCCTGCTCTTTCTCAAATGGGCTTGATGATCTTAACGTCTCATTATCAATTGCTTTTTGTATTGCGTCTTCAATATCCTTAAAGCTTCTTGCCGCGTCCATGTCAGTAACGGGTGGTTGAGATTTTGAGTTACTCATTAGGTTCCTCCACTAATAAGAGTCTTCAGTTTTTGATTTATTAATTATTATGAAGCGACACTATTCATGCTTTTTGAGAGAAAAACAAGAGCAAAAATAGATAGTTAAAAACATCTGCAAATAAGAATATGCTAATATTAATATTTATCTAATTTGCTAATTTCTATATATATCAAGACCTAATATAACAACACTTTATGTTGTTTTTTAAAAAGATGTAGGAAGTTCAGGGTTATTTTTTATAAGTTTTTTT
>JBCDBX010000104.1:0-5769 GCA_039182865.1 Pseudomonadota bacterium | reverse complement strand
TTGAGACACCTTTAAACCTATCCAATAAAGAAGGTTGCAAACCACCAGTACCGTCACACTTATCTGCAACAGCTTTGTGTATTTATGCGCATCACCCATTAAGGCTGTATACCCAGATGATTCTGAGAAATATAAGCAAGCGCCAAAGATTGCAACAATAAATGAAATCAAATAACTCCATACCGGAACATCTGTTCGATTAGCAAATATAGAGAAGAATATGACCGGCGCAAGAAATAATGACGCGGTTCCACTCACGGCAACAGCACTAAATAGGTCTTTATTACCTGAAAAAACTAATAAGACGCCCAAGAGCATGAACGTCAGCATTACTATGCGACCATTTTTGACATTCATTGTAACTAGCTTCATATCGGCCGCAATCAACTTAGATGAACTAGATAATGTGCTGTCTAGTGTCGACATCGCAGAGATAATCAAGGTCGCACTAAACAAAATCATGGGTATTTCACCCAATTTACGTGTTAGCACCTCTGTCATTGTCTCACCCTCAACGGCATGAGCGCCTGCAAGCACACCAAGACTGCCAAAAATTATAATGCATACCACGCTAATCCAAGCAGCATGCAAGAAACTTCTTCTAGTAGTTTGTCTATCTGCCAAGAATCCCCGGTCCATCATGACAGGATCATGCATGGGATAACTCCAGATTTGCAACAATGCCACTAACATTAAAATTGGGCCTGGCTCTCCTAAGTTAAATTCGACAAAATTCAAATCCGAAATGAAAAATTCACCGCTATACACAACTGAGAAAATCAATAACATTAAAACTAAGAGAAATAAACCCATCTGAAAAACATCTGTCTTTAATGAAGCATGCAGACCGCCCAACATCGAATAAAGTAATGTGACAACAGAGAAGATGCAGATCGAAAGAACATATAGATTAGAACCGGTGGCACCAAAAATTAATCCAATCACGAGTAAATTTGCAAAAACTTCACTCACTAAACGAATGACAATCAAAAAGTTGTAACAATTAGTTCCTGTCCAGCCAAAACGCTCATAAAGAAATTCTTGAATACTTGAGTGGCCATGCTTAAAACGCAATTGATCAACGACTAAACCACCGGTTAAAAAAGATAAGTAATAAACTGCATATGCCAAGGTTCCCCATATCCCATAGAAATAGCCAAGTATCGCGGCATTCATCAAAGACCTGGCAAATATCCAAGTAGTGACTTGTGAAAATGTCAGAGTAAATAGGTTAGGTGCAACACCTTTGGGAGAAAGACCTGAATAAAAAGCCGCTGTGCTTTTTGCGTTTGGCGAAAGATAAAACGATAACATCGCTAGGATGCCAACAATCACAAAAAGAGCGTACTCCATTGATTAACCTCAAAATAAAGATTTATTAGTAAGCTGATTAAGACCAGTTAATACTTGAATTTATTACATTGCAGTAGAGCTAATTACAAACTCAAGTTATCGCTGATAATAGCTTGAGCGCATTCAAAAAAGTGTTGCCAACGCCCCATGAAAGTAAAAGCAGGATAATTAACCAAGAGATAATGCCACCCATACCTAATTGATACCAAAAATTACTTGATGATTTTTTATTTAACTTATCTTCAGACATTAATCACTCCTGCTGAACAGGCTTTACAAATATCAATGCAATAAAGCCAATCACTAATAATCCTGCCATGATATAGAATGTTAGGGAGTATGCCTCAACAGGCGGCACACCAATGCAAAGTTGATATTCGCGCAAATAATTAATTAATACAGGACCTAACACACCTGCAACAGACCATGCCGTTAGCAATCTCCCATGTATTGCACCCACATGCTTGACACCAAATACATCTCGCAAATAGGCGGGTATCGTGGCAAAACTACCTCCATACATACTGATTATCAGTGCATAAGCAGCTATAAACAAAAACAAATTCCCAGATAATCCAATACCAGGCACTAGCGCATATAAGACTGCTCCCAGAAATAAGAATATTGTAAATGTGACTTTTCGACCTAGATAATCAGAAGCAGATGCCCATAAGAATCTTCCAGCCATATTGAACAAACTTAATAAACCAACAAATCCAGCGGCAGCTGCAACTGTGACAGTACTACCAAAGATTTCTTGAATCATTAGAGATGCCTGGCCTAAAACACCCACACCTGCCGTTACACTGAAGCATAAAACAATCCATAATAACCAGAATTGAGGTGTAAACATTGCATCATGCATATCGACACCTTTGGACGGTGAAAATGATTTCTTTGCAACAAAGTTTTTAGGATGCCAATCTATTGGTGGCACTTTGACAAGATAAGCTGCATAAATCATCAATAAAAAATACAACACACCCATTACTAAGAATGTTGGCGCTACTCCCACACTCTCTGGTGTTGCAAAATAATCCATTAATGCAACTGATAAAGGCGCACCTAACATTGCACCTCCACCAAAACCCATTATTGCCAGTCCTGTTGCCAATCCTGGACGATCTGGAAACCACTTAATTAATGTCGACACCGGTGAAATGTAACCAATTCCAAGGCCAATACCACTAATCACACCATAGCCCAGATAGACCAGCCATAGTTGATGTAATGAAACACCTATTGAGGCAATAACTAAACCACCTCCAAAACATACCGCAGATACCGCCATGGCTTTTCTAGGACCAACAGTTTCTAACCAGCGACCACCAAAGGCTGCAGCAATTCCCAGAAAGACTGCTGCTAAGCTAAAAATCCAACCAATATCAGTTAATGACCAATCATTAGAGGCAGAATGATCTATACCAATCACTTGAGATAAAGGAAGATTAAACACACTAAATGCATATACTTGCCCAATACATAAGTGAACAGCGAGAGCTGCAGGAGGAACACGCCAACGGTTATACGTTGCAGGGGCTATCGTATTTTCACGACTTAGCCAAGATGCTAGGGCCATAAATTATTTTTGATATCTTGTATGCCTAGTGAGTATTTTTTACTAATTTTTTATAAATGACAAATTAGTCATGGCTAATTTGACTCATAATAGCTTAATTATCTAGGCAAAGGTGACTTATGCCTCATCAATTGATCTCAATAGCGCCCTCATTATTGATAAAGACATCAATGAGCAAATTAGTGTGATTAGCGGTTTCAGCTTAATTGATGATGCATATTATTAAAGCTTTTGTATGCTAGATATGGAATGAGAAATGTAATCAACCTATTAAGCTGATTATCAAGCATTGCTAGCAGGATATAATAAGTAGTTTACTGCAGCAGTATTCGCTTAATTAAATTTTATTCGATTTTATAAAAGCTAATGACGAATAGTTTTTAGAAAAAGATGGCATATATGAATATCGATTCAACCCATACTCGCATGACAACTCACTAGGCTGTTTTGAGCACTCGCATATCCTCCTGACGACGAGCACTATGCGACAATATACTATTTTTAAGCTTTGCAAGATCATATCCACACATAGCTGGTATTTCCAGCAGATTAAGCCCAGCTTCTCGGCATATCTTTTTATAGCTTTCTTCAGAGTGTGATTCTCTTGCCGGTTGAGAGCGATCATCGAGCTGAATGACACAGATCACAGAGAGATCATCTCTTTCACAAATCACGAAATCAAATACTTCGTCCCCAAAATCTCGTGTTAAGTTTTGTTTGTTAGCAAATAACGTCTCGTCAACCAGATCATTGATGCGAATTTTAGTGAATACAAAGGCATTATCTGAGATAGTTTGATTAAGCACTTTCAGAAAATTGATTTCTGCATGACTCATCCACCCAAGAGCGCTTGCCTGATTTTTATTTCCAATAGTTTTCATCATATTAACCTAGAATTGATCAATCATTTTTATTGCTTCCTGCTTTGCAATCTCTTCATTCGACCGGTCAGGAAACAAACTAGCTTCGACATTGATTGTTTTAATATCCGTAATACCGATAAAGTTCAGCCACAGATTAATATAAGGTTTTTGTAGATCATAAGCCTCAAACCCTGTTCCTTGACCATAAGCATCACCGCTTGAATAAACAACTAATGCTGTTTTATTTTTTAGTAAGCCCTTGTATCCCTCTTCAGGCGTGTAACTCCAAGCCATGCCAGGCTGAGTAATAATATCGATGTAATGTTTTAATTGATAAGGAATATTAAAGTTCCACATAGGTACACTTATTAAATAGGTATCTGCACTATTGAAGTGATCAAACATTTTTTGGACGCTGCCCCATGCTGTTTGCTGCTGCTCAGTGGGCTCAGTGCCACTCATCACAGCATACTTCGCATCTAACATGTCACCATTAAATGGGGGCAATGACATATTCCAAATATCCATCGTCTCAATAGCGTCTGATCCATGCTTGGTTTTGTACGCATTGATAAATTCGTGAGCGACTTCAATTGAGCGCGAACGTGACTTCCTGGGTGATGCTTCTATATGCAATAACTTAGTCATGACTGTTTCCTGTTAACCCTTTTAGACTTCGTAGATTTTAATGTAACTTACTGTTTATCAAGTACTTTAGTAAAAAAGCATTTTGATGCCTTGAATATACAATACAAGTAGACACTCCTATTGCATATATTAATGCGAATCGTTATCATTTGCAATATTGGAAAAACACTGGCCTACCTGCCTTCTAGATATGGAGTTTTAGGATTTGATCAAGGATCACATTTAGATGAGAAGTCAAAATAATTTCGACAAGTTCCATGTAGATTTTCAATCACCCAAAATTGAACGAGCAAAATCAATTGTTCAGCGTGATCTACATATTATTGCTAACAAGTTTGATCTCTCATTAGAGTCATTAAAGACAGCATTCCAAAATGGCGATGTTCTGGTCGGTATTTATAACACTCCATGTGGTAAGTCATGCATTTGTATCGAATACAACGACGACCGATTAATTACACCTTTTCGAGAAATCCATTAATCCTTTTCAACTAGTTCAGCTAGATAACATTAACTTATGAAAACACCCAATCCAGAATTGGACACATTGATTGCATCTCTATTTTATTTGATGACTAGATATGCCATGAATAATGACCCTCAATTAATTGAAGCTATAACTAAGCATTTGCAAATGGTTCAAAATCATCCTGATGCTAATTCCAGCATCCTCAATAAAACATGCCAACGATTAGAAAAATCATGGGGCTTAGTGGCAGACAAGAGTATTACAAAGAATTCAGATTCAGAGATTAATCACTCATTCTCTGATAACTATAATTACATTCATTAATCACACAACTTTTAATATAAGAGAAATATAAAACCATGAGTACACTAGTCAACAAATCTGCACCAGAATTTACGGCATCCGCTGTCATGCCAAATGGAGATATCATTAATGATTTTTCTTTATCTACATATCGAGGCAAATATGTCGTATTGTTTTTCTACCCTTTGGATTTCACATTTGTATGCCCATCAGAAATCATTGCACATGATAAGCGAAGTGAAGAGTTTACCGCACGTAATGTGGAATTAATTGGAGTATCTATAGATTCTGCTTATACACACTCTGCATGGCGTAACACCGACTTAAACGACGGCGGCATTGGTCAAGTCAAGTTTCCCTTAGTGGCGGATATCAATCACCATATCGTGCAAAGTTATGGTGTTGAACATTCCGACGGTGTTGCCTTACGAGGTTCTTTTCTGATTGACAAAGAAGGCATTGTTCAGCATGCAGTCGTTAATAATCTGCCTATTGGTAGGAATGTTGACGAGATGTTACGAATTGTTGACGCTTTACAATTCAGTGAAGAACAC
>JBCDBX010000103.1:0-5940 GCA_039182865.1 Pseudomonadota bacterium | reverse complement strand
CTTAAGAAGGGAGGCACTCGGGCTTCAATCGAAGCATTGCATAAAACTTTAGTATCTCCGAACTCTACGAGTACTGATCCTTCAGCATGCTTGGTATAGTTGCGAGTAAATTTGATCTCTCGTAATTGATCGGGGCTGCGGCCACTCGGACGTTGCATTAAGTTCTCCGGTAAATGTTAGTAAGGCGCGCATTATAGAAGTTTGTTAGTTCGGGAACCAATTAAATCGTCAAGGAGCAAATATGCTTAAAAGTATGACCGCGTTTGCGCGAGTCGAAGAAAATCATGCTTTGGGAAATATTTCCTGGGAGTTGCGTTCGGTTAATCATCGCTATTTAGAAGTAAATTTTCGATTAATGGAAGAGGTGCGGGCGGCGGAGTTCGAGTTGCGCAAAATAATTCAAGATAGGTTGAGTCGCGGTAAAGTCGATTGTACCTTTCGATTGCGTCCCACTGCAGAAACAGAAATTGATTTGAGTATCAACGAAAAATTAGTGGACAGTTTATTGCAGCAAACAAAAAGTTTGCGTGCAAAAGTGCCAGAGCTTAGCCCTGTCAATCCGATGGATGTCCTGAGCTGGCCAGGCGTGACCGAACAGACCCAAATTGATCAAACTGAATTGATTAAATTAGTTAAACAGTCGTTTGATAAATCTATTGATGCTCTAATTGCTAATCGACAAGAAGAAGGCGAACGCATGCAAGATTTGATTGCACAACGTGGCGATCATCTAAAAGAACTCGTACAAACCGTTCGTATACGTCGCCTGGAAGTACTTAATGCTATTCGTAACAAAGTTATGTCACGTATTGAAGAGTTGCAAGTCGAAGTGGATTCTAATCGTTTAGAACAAGAGCTTGTATTTATCACTCAAAAATTAGATGTGGATGAAGAGCTTGATCGATTAGAGAGTCATTTAAAAGAACTCCATACTGTCATTAATAAGGATCAGCCAGTAGGTCGACGTTTAGATTTTTTAATGCAAGAACTTAATCGTGAAGCAAATACATTAAGTTCAAAGTCGGCTGACATTGTCACTACGCAAGCAGCTGTTGATATGAAAGTCAACATAGAGCAAATGCGCGAGCAAGTTCAAAACATTGAGTAAATAAATGAAAATAAAAATACTATGCACTGGTGGTACTTTTGATAAAGTATATTTTGACGCTTTAAGTGATTATCAAATTGGCGATCCACAAGTTGAATGGATACTGCAACAAGCGAATGTTAATTTTGATTATGAAATCGAAAGTATCTTAAAAAAAGATAGTCTCGATATTACTGATGAGGACCGACATGATATTGTTGAAAAAGTACACGCTGAAAAGCATACACGCATTATAATCATTCATGGTACAGATAAGATGGTGGAGTCCGCACTAGCATTATCTACTATTAAAGATAAAACAGTTATATTGGTGGGCGCAATGCAACCTGCAAGATTTAAAGATAGCGATGCTATTTTTAATATAGGTTTTGCATCTGCAGCTGCCTCAACGCTGGCATCAGGAATTTATATCGCAATGAATGGTCAGTTATTTAGTGCTGATGAAGTTCAGAAAAATCGCGACGCAGGCCGCTTTGAAAATAAGTAAAAAATATTTGCTAAATACCTTGAATTCTAGCTAATCATCCCCACCTTGTAACTATGAAGGGGATGTACTTCAACCGACTCATACAAACTTGAATTTAAGATAAGTCATCCCCACATAAATTTTAAGTAAGTTAATTGGAGTAATTAAATGTTAGCAAGAATGAATGTGAAACCGGTCAGCCTGTGGAGAGAACTTCATAATGACATGGATAATTGGTTTAGTGCTGCTAATAGTCAGTTTAATCAGGCAGCAAACTGGGTACCAGCCGTAGATGTCATTGAAGAAGATGATCACTACCTACTAAAAGCAGACCTGCCTGGCGTTGATGCAAAGGATATTGAAATATTGTTTCAAGATAATGCATTGACAATAAAAGGTGAGCGAATCGAGAGCGATGAAACAGAACAGAATGGGTATAAACGCATTGAGCGAACCCATGGTTCCTTTCAGAGAACCTTTCGACTGCCAGATAATGTAGATGCAGATAATATTACTGCAAAAAACCAGCATGGAGTGCTGGATGTGAGAGTCCCTAAGCTGGAAAGAGCACAACGTAAAATCGAAGTGCAGTAACAAACATTGGAAGTAGCAAGGAAGCAGGGCGCCGCGATTATTCGCGGCGTCTTTTGTTGGAGACACTATAGAAAAAGTAACTAAACGTGGAATATAAAGACTATTACAAAATACTGGGTGTAGAACGTAATGCCGACGAAGCTGAAATTAAAAAGGCTTACCGTCGTCTTGCGCGTAAGTATCATCCAGATGTAAGTAAAGAAAGTGATGCCGAAGCTAAATTCAAAGAAATCGGTGAAGCTTATGAAGTCTTAAAAGATAGCCAAAAGCGACAAGCCTATGATCAGTTAGGTGCGAACTGGAAAGCCGGTCAAGAATTCCGTCCACCACCTGGTTGGGAGCAAGCAGGTTTTGGAGGTTTTAGTTCACAAGGTTTTCAGGGTGGTGCTAGTGGTTTTAGTGACTTCTTTGAAAGTATCTTTGGCGGGGGTTTCGCGCAACAAGCTGGTGGTCATGGCTTTGGTGGCCAAGGCTTTAGCAGTGAAGGGTTCAGCAGCCAAGGTTTTCAGCAGGCGGGTCAAGACCAAACAGCTACTATTGACGTGTCTATTCATGATGCCTTCCATGGCACCACACGCAGTATTCGATTAAGTAATGGAAAGTCTTTGCAAGTTAAAATTCCTAAGGGCATTACTACCGGCAAGAAAATTAGATTAAGCGGCCAAGGAACACCAGGAATGAATGGGGGTCCAAACGGTGACTTGTATCTGGAAGTGACAGTGGTTGATGATGTCACCTTTACCCTTAAAGATAAGGATGTTTATGTGGATCTAATTATCACCCCTTGGGAAGCGGCGCTCGGCGAAAAAGTTCCTGTGGCAACTTTAGGCGGCACCGTCGAATTAAAAATTCCTGCTGGCTCACAAAGCGGTCGCAAGATGCGATTAACAGGTAAAGGGTTACCCGGGTCTCCTGCGGGGGATTTGTATGTCTGTTTAAACATTGCAACACCGCCTGCGAATACGGACCAGGAAAAAGAAATGTATCAATCCATGAAGGATGCTTTTGATTTTAATCCACGTCAAAAATAAATTATAAGAAGATTTATAAATGAAAAATATTCTTTTATCGTTCTTTGTATTTTTCTTTGGAGCAGCCACCACTACCCAGCTAGTTGAAGCGCGTTTACCGCTAGCAGTGAATGGTGAAGATTTGCCAACACTTGCACCCATGATTGAGAAAGTCAGTCCAAGTGTAGTGAACATTGCAACGACAAGTACTGTGATACAGCGCAGTCCTTTGTTCAATGATCCTTTCTTCCGCCGTTTTTTCGATGTCCCGCAACAACAAACAGAACGTAAGCGTACGGGCTTAGGATCAGGTGTGATTATTGATGCTAAAGCAGGACATATTTTGACGAATAGTCATGTGATTGAAAGTGCCGATGATATTGTTGTGACTTTGAATGATGGTCGTAAACTCGATGCGCTTGTGATCGGTCGTGATGAGGGGGCTGATATCGCTGTGATCCAAGTCGAAGCCGATAATCTTAAAGAAATTGACATTGCGGATTCAGAAAAATTACGCGTCGGCGACTTTGTGGTTGCTATCGGTAATCCCTTTGGTTTAGAGCAAACCGTGACGTCTGGGATTGTCAGTGCCTTAGGTCGTAGCAAACTTGGCATTGAATCGTATGAAGATTTTATTCAAACCGATGCGTCAATTAATCCTGGAAACTCGGGCGGCGCTCTCGTTAACTTACGCGGTGAACTCGTGGGGATTAATACCGCCATTGTCGGGCCAAGCGGTGGAAGTGTCGGAATTGGGTTTGCTATCCCCGTCAACATGGCGCAACAGATAACCGCTCAACTCATTGAGCATGGTGAAGTCAAACGTGGTCGTCTTGGATTTACCGCACAAGACTTAACGCAAGAACTTGCAGAAGCATTTGATATTGATCAAAGCAAGGGTGTTGTGGTCGCCAGTGTTGAAGATGATTCTGCGGCAGACAAAGCCGGACTAAAAACCGGTGATGTCATTGTTGCCTTTAATGGCGAAGCTGTTGAAGACTCTGCCGACGTGCGCAATATGATTGGCTTGTTACGTGTCGGTACGGAAATCGAAATGGATGTGGTGCGCAATGGCAAAGCCATGAGTTTATTTGCAGAGATTACTGAACGACAATCAAAAAAAATTAAGAGTGAAAATATATCGGATCAGCTTGCAGGAGCTGAGTTTAATTTAACGGTCCTTGAAAATAAAAATGGACGTGATTCTAATGTGATTATTGTGTCTGATTTAGAACCTGCAAGCCCCGCAGCACAATCGGGTTTGCGCAATGGCGACATTATCCATTCAATTAACAAGCAACCGATTGTGGGATTTGATCAAATGAGACAAGCGCTAGAAGACCCGCGCGGTCTATTATTAAATATTCAGCGTGGCCAACGCGGATTGTTTTTAGTGATTCGTTAATTATCCACCCGTGACCGGTGGGAAAAAAGCAACCTCATCTCCATCTTGTACAACATAGGCTAGGTTAACGTATTCTTGATTCACCGCGCATAAGGTATTAGCCGCGAGTGGTTTATGGTCAGTGCTGGTATTCCAAACATTTTCAACACTTAAGTTAGATTCAAAATCCACTTGAACTTCCGCTTGGCCAAGCGATTCGCGTAAGCTCGCAAAAAATTTCACATTAATCGTCATCTTTTTAGATATTAAGTTGGTGTATCATCAGTTTGGTTAATTTTATACAGCATAATCACTATGAGTAAACTTACACATTTTAATCCTGCCGGTGAAGCCCATATGGTCGATGTGGGAGAAAAACCACAAACGCAACGAGTTGCGATCGCAGAAGGTTATATCGCCATGCAGTCGGAAACTTTGAATCTAATACAACAAGGTGGACATAAAAAAGGCGATGTCCTCGGTATTGCACGCATTGCCGGGATTATGGCCGCCAAGAAAACCTCTGATCTTGTGCCTTTATGTCATCCACTTGCATTGACCTCAGTCAAAGTTGATTTTGATGTCCAGCCGTCGAAACACCAAGTGCATTGTCAAGCGACGGTTAAAACAAGTGGCCCAACCGGGGTTGAAATGGAAGCGTTAACCGCAGTGCAAATTGCGTTACTGACCATTTACGATATGTGTAAAGCAGTGGATCGTGGTATGTCGATGTCACAGATTCAGTTACTTGAAAAAATGGGTGGTAAGTCAGGTCACTGGACCCGAGAACAAAAATAAAATTTATCGAGAGGATAGAGAGTAATGAAACTAATTAAATATCTCATTATTGGTTTAGTTATTTTAGTGTTAGTGCTGGTCGCGGGTGCAGGCATTTTAGTCGCAACGGTGGACCCGAATGACTATAAAGATAAAATAGTTGAAGTAGTAAAAGACAAAACGGGTCGCATCCTAACGTTAGACGGTGACATTGGATTTACTTTTTTTCCAAAACTTGGAGTGAGTTTAGGCGAAGCTCAATTAAGTAATGCGACAGGCTTTGGCGATCAGCCTTTTGCCCAAGTTAAACAAGTGAGTGTCAGTGTCGATTTAATCAGTCTGCTTAAATTCAATGTACAAGCCGACACGATTATTCTAGAAGGCTTAAACGTTAATTTACAAAAAAATAAAAGTGGTCTAACTAACTGGGATGATCTTTATCAAACCACTACTGAATCGAGCACACAAGAAAGTAGTTCACAAAGTGGTAAAGAAATAGGGTTAGAGATTGAAGGTGTGCGTGTTACCGATTCAAAAATCGTGTATGACGATCAACAAGCGAATAACAAAATTACTTTAAGCCCGATCGAACTTGAAACGG
>JBCDBX010000102.1:0-6040 GCA_039182865.1 Pseudomonadota bacterium | reverse complement strand
GGAAATATCAGCATCGCGCGGCAGTATCTTGGAGTGGGCAGGAATTAAGAGTACATCATCAAAAGTAAGTGCTTCTTGAGCTATGCGCATTTCGAGGTCCAGTGTTCGAGATGGCGAGTTATTATAGACACAGGCTGGTTTAGGGTAAACTGCCTAGATGAAATATACAGAACCCTCACAATCTGATAGCAGAACAATTCTGTCTGTGACGGATATCAATTTGCAGCTAAAACAAAGCATCGCAGCTAGCTTTTCCTTGCTATGGATAGAAGGTGAGATTTCCAATCTGGCAAGACCCGCATCTGGACATATTTATTTTTCATTAAAAGATCAAAATGCACAGATTCGCTGCGTCATGTTTCGCATTAATAATCAACGTGTTCCTTTTGAGATTAGCAATGGCACACAAGTAATTGTAAGAGCAAAAGCCAGTCTTTATGAACCTCGTGGAGATTTACAATTAATCATCGATAACATGGAAGAAGCCGGCTATGGAGCATTACAACGCCAGTTTGAAATATTAAAAACCAAACTTTTTGCAGAAGGATTATTTGATAAAGAACATAAAAGAATATTACCTAGTTATCCAAAAGAAATAGCTATCGTGACATCTGCAAGCAGTGCTGCAATTAAAGATTTTTTAAAGATCTCACAACGCCGATACCCAATATGCAAAAAATCAATTTATAACGTACCCGTACAAGGCACTGAAGCACCTGCTGCAATTACATCTGCTATTCAAGCAATCAACCGTCATACTAATGCAAATATAATCGTGTTAATTCGTGGTGGGGGTTCCATAGAAGATCTTTGGGCATTCAATGATGAGTCTATAGCGCGCGCCATATCTAATTCTAAAATTCCAATCGTCACTGGTATAGGTCACGAAATTGACTATACAATCGCAGACTTTGTCGCTGATTTGCGTGCACCAACGCCTTCTGCAGCAGCTGAACTTACTTGCCCAGATTTATCAGCTGTCACGCACCAATTGAGTGGCATTCAGTCATACCTTAGTAAATTTTTGAAAGATAAATTAGAAACCAACTCACAAAAACTAGACTGGCTGTCTCAGCGAATACAACGCATGCATCCAAAATCTATTGTTCAAATACAAAATACAACAGTCACAAGATTATATGAGCGCCTGAAAAAGTTAGTGCACTTACGCTTAAATCAAGACTCTATATCCCTCAATTCTTTTAAGCACCGCTTGCGTAATCAATCGCCACAACAACAGTTAGAGTTAAACAGATCAAAATTAGAACTAATAGGTAGTCAACTCATAAACCTTAGCTCAGAACAAATTTCAAACCATAAACATAGATTACAATTATGTGCAGCCACAATGCAGGCAGTTAGCCCATTGAATACACTTGAACGCGGTTACTCAATCACCATGAATGCTAAGCATAAGGCTCGTATCATCAGAAATCATAACCATATAAAACAAGGCGATCATTTAATAACCTATGTCGCAAATGGTGAAATCCACAGCCGCGTGGAATCAACAAATTCACAAATTTTAATTAATCCCAGCTCCAAATCCGAAGAAGGCTCCGATTAAACATCAAATTACATAGATTATAGTTGCTGTTTATCCAAGTGCGCTTAATTGATTAAGTCTCTCAATATGGCAATTAAGAAATCAGTTTCTAGATTTAATTGAATGGAAGAAACTATTGATACAGGAAGTAGATCTCATACTGGGCTATATGAAATCAGATGCTGCAAACTATGCTGATAGGGACGATCGCATTACTCAAGAAGAAGAATTTAAGCCAGAACTTGACACTCGCGATCGAGAGCGAAAAATGATTAAAAGATTGATGAATCTTCTATAACGTTAGATTCAGATAAGTACGGATACTGTGAAGCATGTATTATTGGCATTGAAATTGGCATATGCGGATTGTAAGAACAGCCAACGGCCAAACTATGTATCGATTACAAAGCTCTATAAGAGACTAAGGAAGAACAAATTTATTTATAAATATTCTTACAGAGGTCGTTTTGCACCCTCTCCAACTGGCCCATTACACTATGGGTCATTGGTAGCTGCTCTAGCAAGCTATTTGCAGGCTCGATCTCATTATGGGGAATGGTTTGTTCGAATAGAGAATATAGACCCACCCAGGGAAGTGAAAGGAGCCATAAACTCTATTCTTCAAACCCTAATCGACTTTGATTTTCGATGGGATGCAAAACCCATTCTACAAAGTCATCGTATTCCTTTCCACCGACATGTTGCTTGCAAATTGCTACAAAATGGAAATGCTTATCTCTGCAAATGTAGTCGAAAAGATCTTGCCAAGCTATCAAAAACTGGCCCCATGGGATTAGTTTATCCCGGAACATGTTCTGAGAAAAACTTAAATCGCATCGAGTCAAATCATAATAATCTTTCCATTAGACTGAGGACTAACAATGCAGTGTTTTCATATACGGATGAGGTATATGGCTTGCAAAACTGTGATTTAAAGAATGAGAGTGGTGACTATATAATTTATCGAGCAGATGAATTGCCAAGTTATATACTAGCTACCAGTGTTGATGATTTATATGAAGGTTACACTCAAGTAGTCAGAGGAAATGATTTACTATCGATAACGCCAAGACAACTACATTTGAGTGCTCAACTTAATCAGTCAGCACCTTCATTCATGCATATTCCAGTCATTGTAAATGATAGTGGAGAAAAACTCAGCAAACAAACGCACGCACCCAAAATCAAAAAACATCATGTGCGGGAATTATTAAATAGAGCCTTAGCAGATTTAGGACATGAGCCACCTAAATCACTTCGATGGCGACCAGTTTGGGCAACGTGGTCATGGGCAATTTGTAACTGGAATTCTGATTTTGTTCCCAGAGTCGAATCAATCAAGTATCAAGAATAATTCAGGATTTTATATAATATGACTTAATTTCCACATAATTGAAAATCGACGACGGCTTACATATTAAGGATGAATATAATAGTTAAATTCGATAAACCTCTTCCATTAAATAAGCCGGCAGTTAGCCGGCTCTATAAAAATTATCTAGATGTATTTATTCGTCGTCGGTAGATTTACCTGTCCACTCCCAAGGCTCTTCTTGAGCAATACCAATAAAAATCCATACATTCCCTATCAATATCACTACCAGCATTATGGCGCCACCAAGAGCCCATAGCGGATTACTGAAATGTTGTGGAAACCCTACGAAATTGAATATTGATACGGTAGCAATGGTCCATAGTGCCATTATCGCTAGTGCTTTCATTGTTAACATTTTACTTCTCCTGTGTATTTCTTACTGTGCGACGCTATTATCTTCCGCCAGGTATATTGCTAGCATCCAAGAATTTATCGAAATATATATCGCCCTCTTTTATACCGCCAGATTTTAGTAATTCTATCGCAGAATCAATCATTGGGGGAGGACCACATAGGTAACCATGAGCGCCGTTTAGATCAATCGATCCTGTTTCCATATAAGCTTGTTTCAAGTGTTCAGTCACAAAGCCTGTAGGACCAGTCCAAGAATGCCCTTCTTCTAAATTAGACAAAACTTCTACATAGTCAAATGTAAAATTTGGATTCCACTTTTCTTTTATTATCTGCATTTCATCTTGGCAATAAAGATCTTTTTCAGTTTGAGCACCAAATAAGAAAATACAATTGCGCTGAACTTGCTCACGCACACAATCTTCCAATACTGCTTTTACTGCACTCATACCACTACCACCAGCAATGCACACCATATAGGTACTGTCAGAGCGGTAGTAAAAATGTCCATAGGGAGCCGACAATTTTACATCTGTCCCAGTACGATCCTCACCAAACAACCATTCAGTAAATTTACCACCGGGCACTTTGCGTATATAGAAACTGAATTCACCTGAATTTTCATTTTCGGGGGATTTGGCAAAGGAATAAGATCTGGGCGATGATACACCATCTACTTCTATCTCAGCATACTGCCCCGCTACCATGTCACGATCAAATTGATCTTCTGTTTTTATTGTTAATTCTTTAATGTCGTGTGTTAAATCTCGAATGCTGGAAATCTTGCCAGCAAGATGATGAATTTTGATAGCAGGTTGATCGCTGATCTCCATCTCAACTTCAACTTCGATGTCAGTTTTTAAAAGCGTTTGACAAGCTAACACCATACCCGACTTGAGTTGCTCTCCATCTAATACGTAGGAAAAATCAGTAAGCGCTTTAATCTTTCCAGACTTAACCACGCATTTACATGTACCACAGCTTCCTACACGGCAATCATGCGGCCAAGGCAAACCAGCATCCAAGGCAGTTTTTAAAAGGTTATCGCCTTTCTTTACCGTAATTTTAGCTGCGCCATCGTTTATAACCGCATCAAAATCCGTTTTCTTATCTTTCTTTCCAAATCCAAACATACGTATTTTCTAAATATAGGTGAGTTAAACGTAAAAAAGCGCCCAGTATAGATTCCGGACGCTTTGTACATGATAAGCATGACTGAATTAGACGTTAATTGAAATACCTCGTAATGTACCAGAACTAACATCTGCCGCTGTAGGTAATGCTGTGAATGGGATTATTTTCTCTTTACTAGTGCTTGGGTGAGACTTGACTTTGTCATACCATTTAGCAACGCCTGAGCGAGAGCTTATAAGATCACCGGCTCCACCAATTTCTAGCAGATTGCAACATGCGGACCAGTGAATATCAGCTAGTGAAAAATCTCCACAAATAAAGTCACCACGTTTAGGAGGATTCAAAACTTGTTTTTCAAGTCCGTCAAACAATGGTGCCAATGCATCTTTGTTTATTGCATCACCCATGTTTGGAGCAACACAATCAGAGGCTAATATTGCCCATTGATACATTATTGCCCTGCTAACACCATTCCTTGGCACTAGTGAAGGACCAAAACCTTTATCATCTAGGTATGACATGACTGCAACTGTACCGTAAACAATAAAATCTATGTCATGTAGTACTGGGCCTACGCCATATGGGGAGACTGCTCGAAAATCGCTGCTGTCTATATCTGTAATCAATTCAGAATCGACATCTACTCCCTTTTCCGCAGCAGTCTGCAAACACTTACCAGTGTTTGGGCAACTAGGGTGCCCACGCAGAATCATTTTAGTTCTTAGTTGGTCTCCGATCATATTTTCCCCCTAACTCAATAACCTTAAGAACATTTGAAACAAGGTTATGATTAGATTGTTTTATTAAAAAATTAGCCTTCTATTTTTAAAGCACCCGATGGGCAAGAAGCAACGGTTGCTCGAATTTCTTCTTCTGGGGCACCTGTTTCATCAATGACAAATTGACCATCTTCAATTTTAAATACGTTTGGTGACCCTTGCACACACTTACCTGCGTGTATGCATGTATTTTGATCCCATGTTATTTTCATTTTTAACTCCTCAGTTTAATTAATCTCTAGATTTTAATTAATTCTAGTTTAAACGCCTACAATGTCACCTTTCATTGAGTATAAGATACATAGCACCTCATCTCTTTCTTTAGCGCCTACATTATTCTTATCTAATGCTCCAAGCACATCGTCACATACGGCAACGAACTCTTCATCATTAATATTCATTCCTGTGTGCGCAGTAAGCATGTCTTGACCGGTATAAGTCTCTGGACCACCTATTCCTGCACCAAAAAACTCACGCACCAGGCGCTTAACATTTTCTGGATCACTTTTTGAATAGCGCTGTTTTATTTTTGGATTTGTTGTGTGATTAATCCAGATATCATTGACAATACTCTCGATACCTTCAGCACCACCTAGGCGTACATATAAGCTTGCCTCACTCATCATTTAACTCCTCAAAATTATAGTTACTTCGACTCCGGGGTTTTGTTTAATCCCTCCTTGAAAAAGGAGGGATTAAAGTACCTCAAATCCTATTAAGCGTAGCCAGCGACCTTATTGACCTCACCGGCAATCTTAAGCTCACCTTCAGATGCCATCTCATTATCCCACTTGTTCATCTGCTCCTTCATGTACTTATGCCATACCGGCGGCAGTAATGCGAGCGCAAACAAAG
>JBCDBX010000101.1:0-6151 GCA_039182865.1 Pseudomonadota bacterium | reverse complement strand
TTTTTTTGTGAACAGTCTTACGCTGCGAGCGCATGTTGATCTGAATCAGTCGATGCGGACATTATTGAGACAGGTTAAGAGGGATTTAGCTGAAGCGCAGGGTCATCAGGATATCCCGTTTGAGTATTTGGTGGAGGCATTAGAGGTAGAGCGGGATACCTCAAGGCATCCGCTATTTCAGGTGATGTTTAGTGTGCAATCCTTCGGTCATAAGATGGATTTCAACCTGTTCAAGCCAGTAGCGCTAGAGTGTGACGACCACATTGCCAAGCATGACTTGAGCTGTTTTCTCGATGATAGTGAAGCAGCGATCCGAGGAATCATTGATTTTAGGACCAGTTTATATAAGCGATCAAGCATCGAGCGGATGGTTTCACATTATCGGTTGATTTTAGCACAACTTGTGGATGGTTTGGCGCAGCCGTTGAAAGATTATCGTCTATTGAGTGCTTCAGAGTATGATCAGCTGGTTTACCAATGGAACAAGACAGATAAGGCGTATCCACAGGATAAGACCATTCATGGGTTATTCGAGGCTCAAGTTAAACAGACACCGGCTAGTATTGCGTTGGTGTTTAAAGACAAGCGACTGACCTACCAGCAGCTCAATCAACAAGCGAATCAGTTAGGGCGTTATATCCGGAAACAGTACAGGGAAGAGACAAAGACGCCACTGCGACCGGATACGTTGATTGCCTTGTGTTTGGATAGAAGTTTAGACATGGTCATTGCCCTATTAGGGATACTGAAAGCAGGCGGGGCGTATGTGCCTATTGATCCGAGTTATCCTAAGGAACGGATAGGGTTTATGTTAGCCGATACCCAAACAAGATTAGTGTTAACGCAATCGCAGTTGTTTGAGAAAGTGAAAGGATGCATGAGGGATGGATCTCCTACAGTTTGTATTGCGATTGATGCTAAAGTACATCAACAGCGACTACAAGCGCAATCGGCAGCTAACTTAGAAGCGCGTAGTTGCTCTAAAGATTTAGTCTATGTGATGTATACCTCAGGGACGACAGGACGACCGAAAGGTGTGCTGGTGGAACATCAGCAAGTCATACATTATCGTTCATGGCTATTGAGTCAAACAAAATTTACTCCCCAAAACATCATGGATTGCTCTTCGTCACTGGTATTTGATGCGACAGTTCAGATGTTGTGGATTGGATTGACAAGTGGATCACAGGTGGTGTTGTGTCCAGAGGATATTAAAAAAGATGCGAAGCAATACTTGACTTATTTAAATGCGTATCATATTGATGTGATTAAGCTAACGCCGAGTTATTTATCAAGTTTATTATCAGTTCTGTCTTTTGAAGAAAAGAGTTCATTATCACAGTTAAAACATATAACGGTAGGTGGAGAGCAATTGGCGAAAGTGACACTTAGCGAATTATTATCCTGTCGGCTATCATCTGAGCTAGAGGTCATTCATCATTATGGGCCGACAGAGACAACGGTAGGCGCGTTATTGTCGATGATTGATAGATTAAATAAAGGAGAAGATTGTCCCATTGTTTTAGGGCAACCAGCGAGTAATGTGAATTGTTATGTATTGGATAGGTACTGTAATCCGGTGCCGATAGGTGTAATAGGGGAATTACACATTGGTGGAGCGGGATTAGCACGAGGGTATTTAAATCGAGAAGAATTAACAAGAGAGCATTTTATTCCCAATCCGTTTGTAAGTGAGCAGAACAAGGTGAAGGGTGACACGCGGTTATACAAGACGGGCGATTTAGTGCGTTGGTTGCCCGATGGTAATTTGGAGTACATAAGACGGAATGATTTTCAGGTAAAGATACGAGGGTATCGCATTGAGTTGGGCGAGATTGAACAGATCTTATCTCAAATTGAAGGGATTGCCCAATGTGCGGTAATGGCAAGAGAACGCAAGTTAAATGAGAGAGAGATCAGTCACTATTTGGTAGCTTATTATGTGTTATCAGATAAAGACAAGATGAGTCATAGTACTGCAGATGATTTTATAACAGCATTATCGAAGCAATTGCCAGATTATATGGTGCCACCAATATATGTAGAATTAGAAAGCTTGCCCCTGACAGTGAATGGGAAGCTAGATCGGAAGGCGTTGCCGGATCCGGAGTTCGTTGATGAAGAGGGCTATGTTGCGCCTACCACTGAGTTAGAGGCGCAGCTGTGTGAGATCTGGCAAGAGGTATTAAGTTTGGACAAGGTTGGGGTAGGCGATAATTTTTTCCGCATAGGTGGTAATTCGATTTTATCTATCAAGTTAGTGCATAAAATTAATAAGGTGTTTAATGCAAAACTTAGCGTTGCTGATATTTTTAGGAAAAAAACAGTAGCCGGTTTAACAGAAATAATGGATAGTCAATTCTTGCTCGTTAAGGGTTACACAAAGAAAACTAAACCAAATTTACCATATTTGATTTTTATTCATCCAGGAAGTGGGGGAGCAGAAGTTTATCAGGAACTTGCCGAGCAGCTATCAGGAAAATTCAATTGTGTTGGCATTGATAATTACAATATTCATTGTCAACCTAAGATCAAATCATTAACAGAATTAGCTGGGCATTATCTCGATGAATTGAAATCATATTTTCACAATAATTTGGATAAAGAACAACTGTATTTTTGTGGTTGGTCGTTGGGAGGTAAAATTATTCTTGAAATGCTTTACCGTCTTGAACAATCTGGTCAACGGCATATCAAAGCTGTATTGCTAGACACCGTTATTTCGTATGACGATAACAAGCAAAAGCAAGCACCGACATCTTTTCCTGAAGAGCTTAAGAATATGTTACTTAAAAAATATGATGCTGCCTATGTTAAAAAAGCAGAAGAGACTATTGAATCAGAATGGCATATTAGGCAGGAATCAGTGAGTGGCAAGATTGTAACTTCAAAAGTGATGTTATTAAGAGCGATGCAACCCAGTCCGATTATGAATCAGGAGGAACATGAACTATTTTTGGAGCGATTAAAAAATAATCCTTGGCTAGGGGTCGATAAAGTTGTGGAGCAAGTTGAGAAAATAGATCTTGACTGTGATCATTATAATATTATCGAGAATTCTTTGATTATCAAAACGCTGTTGAATTTTTTACAAACAATTTAAGCCTGTGAGATTATCATAATGAAAACAGCTAATCCTTAACAGAACTATTTTTACAGCGATTCCCGCTAGTCTAATAAAATTAGACAGATATTTTTCGGGATAATGGCAAAAATGTCATGGTAAAACGGCTGTAAGTAGTTGATAATGTTTTTAAAAAGGTGAAATAATTAGAAAATAATGATTAAAAACGATGTCCAAGATGTCATCAAAAACAGGCATCACCGACAAAGACAGCAATATCGATGCCAAAGTTGTCATTATCAGTTCATCAACCAAACGCGTAAGGGCTACGCTATTGAGCAATTGTATGCGATCTATGCCCAAGGAAAACAAACGCGGTTAGAACTCAGTTCACAGATAGGCTATTCTCGCCGTTACCTATGGCAAAAATTTGATGATGTCATAGTTGAACCCATGTATGCAAGCCCACCCCTTGACCCCGTCAATTTAATCGTCGATGCGACATTTTTTGGTCGAGCCGATGGAGTGCTTGTCTTTCGTGCCAATCGTGAGCATCTGTATTGGCAATTTATTCAATCAGAGACCATCGACGAGATGAATCGTGGAGTCGACCAACTTGGGCAAATGGGCTATCGCTTTAAAAGTGTCACACTTGACGGCAAAAAAGGCATGATTAAGCGCTTTCAAGCTCGTTATCAAGGGTTACCTATTCAACTGTGTCAATTCCATCAGGCACAAATTATACGACGTTATCTGACCTTCAATCCAAAAACTGAATGTGGACACTATCTGAAAATGATTATGAAAGATTTCACCTCTATGCCTGCTCATCAATTTCAAAATCTCATCATCACTTGGGCTGAAATCTATCATGATTTCTTAGCAGAACGCAATGAGCAAGGGCAATTCAAACATCGTCGACTCCGCAGTGCTAGACGCTCTCTTTTTACCAACATGCCTTATTTATTTACTTATCAAAATGACCTAATACGCGCTATACCCAATACCACCAATTCTTGTGATGGCTCCTTTGCTCACTGGAAACAGAAAATAAAAATTCATCACGGGCTTAAAAAACATCGCCGCCATAAAATGATTAATTTCCTGCTTTCTCGTTTTAATTTACCATGACATTTTTGCCATTATCCCTAATTTTTTATTGACTCGGAGGAAGGTAAAGGAACAGCGGTTACGTTAGTGTTTCCTTGCATGACTACCCCCCAAATGGCTAGCAAAGATAATTGATATTTCAGGCAATGATACCATTGTAATCATTGATGATGACGATTCTATTCATGCGGCTTGGAATACTCGGTTTGAATCAATACGACAAGAAAACCCGTATCTTCAGTTAGAGTATTTCTTTAATGGTCAAGCAGCATTGGATTTTATTAATACATTTAAGGAGAAAGATAAATTATTTTTATTAACTGATTATGAATTATTAAAACAGCAATACAATGGACTAGATATTATCGAGAAAACTCAAATTTCACGCGCGGTATTAGTGACTAGTCACCATGCTAATTGGGACATACAAGCACGATCTATGTCAATGGATACCAGAATTTTACCCAAACAATTAGCTTCAGAAGTAGCAATTGTAGTTGAGCCTGTTGATAATTCTGTTCAAAAGACTGATATGGTCATTGTTGATGATGATCGTAACTTTGCTGATACACTGAAAGATTATGTATTTTTTGATTACCATGTTGAGACTTATTATTGCCCTGAAGATATATTAAGTAACATATCATCTTATTCTAAAGAAACTACTTTTTTAGTGGATTATGAATTCCAAAGTTCTGCTATTTCTGGTTTGGATGTTGCCCAAGAATTACTAAGAAGAGGTTATTCGCGTATTTTTATTTTATCGGGCCATAATTCTTTGCCTATTGAAACACCTGTTCCTAATAGTGTTACTGTACTTTGTAAGACTGACTTCAATGCCATTAAAAATGTGATGCTGAAAAAAACAAGTGCATAATATGTGTTTAGTTTATTTGTTTTAAGCCTATACTTTGCTAAGTCCGGAAGCAGTGTAAGTGCCAATATCCAGAAAGTATCTAAGACCTTATATTTTTGCTGATTAGGATGGAGTAATACTCAATTGCCTTAATTTGTAACTATTTTGCACCCCCACAGCACCCCCAAGTAAATTTGGCGAGGGTGCATTCTAATTAGAAGTGCGACAGTCTCGAAGATGTTGTATATTCATAAAGTTAAAGAAGTGAATATCACATGAAAGAGGAGACTGTCACATGAGTCATTATAGTCAATTATCGCTCAAAGAGCGACAACGTCTAGTTGTTTATATTGAGATGGGCTTATCCAAAGCAGAGATAGCCAAGAAGTTGGATAGATATTGGTCAACGATCTATGGCGAACTGAATAGAAATAGTGAGCAGGCACACTATTCGGTTGGGATAGCTCAGCACCAGATTCAAAAGAAGTGTGCATCCAAACGGATAGGTAAAATTGCCAGTAATGGTGTATTACGTCATTATATAATTAGCGGCTTGGAAAAAGGCTGGAGTCTGGAACAAATTGCGGGACGGATGCACCATCAAGGTCTGAGGTTCTATGCGTGTCATGAGACGATCTATCAATTTATCTATCGTTCAGGAGATAAGTCACTTTTTCGGTTGTTAGCGTATAAGCACATCAAACGCCAACGGCGTTACAGTCGGAAAAAGCAAGCTTGTCGTTATGGGGCAATACGCCTGATTGATGCACGATCTGAAGCGATTGATAGCAGAAAACGTTTTGGGCATTGGGAAGGCGATACCATTGAATTTAAAGGGGAGAAAAGCCAGTGTGTGACGACGTTAGTGGAGAGGAACTCACGTATGGTAATGTTGATCAAGAATGCAAGCAAACATGCCAAGCTTGTGATGAAAAGCATCGGAGAGAAGTTTCTATCACTGCCGAGAAAGATGTGTCAAACCATGACTTTTGATCAAGGTGTGGAATTTGCGGCTTACCCCTTGCTTGAAAAACAAACCCATTGTCGTGTGTATTACTGTCATGCGCATTCACCCTGGGAAAAAGGCAGTAACGAGAATATGAATGGGCGATTACGATGGT
>JBCDBX010000100.1:0-6165 GCA_039182865.1 Pseudomonadota bacterium | reverse complement strand
CTAGTAGTGGTTGTTTTTCCATGCGTACCGGCGACTGCAATGCCTTGTCTGAAGCGCATAAGTTCAGCCAGCATTTCTGCTCGTTGTACGATAGGAATACGTTTTTCCTGTGCCGCTACAAGCTCAGGATTGGAATCACTAATCGCAGATGAAACAACGACGACATCCATATCTAAAATATGTTCTGCTTGATGCTGCTGATAAATTTTTGCTCCTAAATTACTAAGTCGCTTAGTTGCAGCATTCATGCTTTGATCTGTGCCAAATACATTAAAGTCAAGATTCAACATCACTTCAGCAATTCCACTCATACCCACGCCACCGATACCAATAAAAAAAACATTTTTAATTCGACGCATAGGTAGTGTGGGCGATACATAATTCATAACTCCTATGCAGCACCTATCGCTGTTTGAAGGCCACCCAACCGAATACATTCATCTGCAATTCGTTGGCTGGCATTTTCAGCACTTAGTTTCTTTGCTGCGCATGACATCGCTAAAAGTTGTTTTGGGTTATCCAGTAAACTAATCAGTAATTCCGCTAAATTATATGGATTAAGATCTGACTCAGAGACTAAATAAGCAGCCCCTGCACTCACAAAATTTCGTGCATTTGCAGTTTGATGATCATCAACTGCATATGGATATGGGATAAGAACGGCTCCTAATCCTACTGTTGCGACTTCTGCTAGCGTAATTGCACCACTGCGACAAATAATGAGATCTGCCCATTGATAAGCTTCACTCATATCATCTATAAACTCATTAACTCTAGCATCCTCAGTAAACTTTAGATAATTATTGAGTACCTCTTTGTTACGGTCTTTACCTGTCTGATGCCATACCTCAACCTGCATTGTAGATGATATTTTTTCAATTGCTTGCGGAATAATTTTATTAAGCGCCATCGCTCCCAAACTACCACCAATCACCAGTATCCTTTTTGCACTGGTGCGATCTTTTAATCGCACTTCAGGTATCGATATTGTCGTTAAGCTTTCACGAACTGGGTTACCTGAATACTCAACTTTCTTTTTATCTTTAAGTATTGGAAAGCCAGTGAACATCTTATTGCATATAGGCGCCAAAATACGATTGGTTAACCCAAGAATTGAGTTTTGCTCATGAATAACGAGGGGCTTACGTAATAACACTCCTACTAATGCACAGGGACCTGCGACAAATCCACCCATACCCAATAATACACAAGGTTTATGAGTGACAATAATTTTTAAACTTTCGATTAATGCTTGCAAAATAATAATAGGAGCACGCACATATTGCATGAATCCTTTACGACGTAATCCCTGAACTCTCATAGTTAATAATTGAAAACCGGCTGCAGGCACTACTCGTGACTCTATTCCTTTTTCTGTGCCTACCCATATGATAGGTACACCCCTATCATGCAACTTGTTGGCAACGGCTAGTGCAGGAAACACATGTCCACCTGTGCCGCCAGCTAGTATCATCACTGGTCTCATCTCGTACGCCTTTTATTAACTTTTCGTGCACCTTGCTGATTGATCTCTATATAGACCCGAACCAATAAACCTACAGCAATACAACTGGCTAATAAGTTACTTCCACCCACGCTAAGAAATGGCAAACTCAAACCTTTAGTTGGTAACAACCCCATGTTGACACATAAGCTAATTGTCGTTTGCAAGGTAAACCACACACCACAACCGTAAGCAATGTTCTGTGCAAATGCCATATTCTGCTTTTGAGCCTGACTTGCTAAATCAAAACAACGCCAAATAAAAACAAAATAAGTTATCAAAAGAATAGCGACACCTAGCAATCCCATTTCTTCAGCAAGTACCGCAAACACAAAATCATTATGTGCTTCTGGTAAATAAAATAACTTTTGTACACTCTCGCCAAAGCCTGCACCAAAAATCCCACCATTACCTATAGCAATCAGGGCTTGGGTTAACTGGAATCCTGAATTATAAGGATCTGCCCATGGATCCATGAAACTAATAATTCTTTCCATACGATATGGAGAACTAATTGCTAGCAAAACCATTATCCCAACACTGCATAAGGTGAAGAGTAAAAATGGTGTGATACGAACACCACCTAGATAAAGCATGATGAAAACAGTAGCGGCAAATACAACAGCCGAGCCAAAATCTGGCTCCAACATCAGCAGTAAGACAATAACACTTAGGACTGCTAATGGAGTTAAAAAAGCGCCGAATTTGGTCTGTACTTTTGGCCCATGCCTAACAATATAACCTGATAAGTAAACAATCATTGCGACTTTAGCAAACTCAGATACTTGTAAACTGATTGGTCCAACGGCCAACCAGCGACTACTGCCATTCACTGTCTTACCTAGACCAGGAATTAATACCATCACTAACAGGACAACCGACGCAACCAACATCAATGGACCAAGTTGCTCCCAAAATGCTAGACGCATACGTGAGATAATATAGATACTAGTTATGCCAAGCATCAAAAACACCAAATGTTTCTTGGCATAGAAAAATGCATCGTCATAATTTTTATAAGAGATCTCCACTGTAGTGGACATCATCATGACAACACCTAAGCCAAACAAAACAAGCAACGCATAAAACATCTGTATGTCGATATATCTGGAGACAGAAAAATCAAAGCTTTCCATGGTCTGTTCAGCAGCCATCGACTTCCTCTTGCATTCTAACTAATGCTTGAAACTCATTGCCTCGTTCTTCATAGTTAGCAAACATGTCGAAGCTTGCACAAGCCGGTGATAACAATACTGTATCACCACGTTTTGCATGCTCACTCGCCAGAGTTACAGCATGATCCAAAGAAGTTGCTACATATGTATCAACAAAGTCATTTAAAGCTTCAAAAAAGAGCTTTTTATCCTGCCCATACACTATGACAGTTTTAACGTTGCCTTTAACTGCCTCAACTAAATCCACCAAACTGCCACCTTTATGGATCCCACCAAGCAATAAAATAATAGGACGTTCGATCCCATTGATGGCAGCAGTCGTTGCTCCAATGTTTGTACCCTTACTATCATCTATCCATTGGATATCGTTTTTATCTAATACTAATTCACATCGATGCGATAGTCCTGAAAATTCACTGGCTGCCTGTAATGCATCATCCCAGTTCTTGATATATGCATCGGTTAAAGCTAGCGCAGCTAAGACGTTTAGCTTCCCGCTTTCACCTATTAATCCAATCTGATTGGTGTTCAGTAAGTTTTTATCGCCGCGCGCAAACCACTCTCCGGTTTCATCCTGCAAAATACCAAAGTTATCTTTTTGAGGTGCGTCTAGTCCGAAGCTTGTCACATGATTAAAAGCTTTACCGATCTGTGTATTCCTAGGAACTACTTTATACTTGGCATTATCATAAATAGACATTTTGATTCTAAAATATTGATCCAAGCTTTCATGTCGATCGAGATGATCTTCGCTTACGTTTAGGACAACCGCCACATCAGGCGCAATTGATCTAGAAGTTTCTAATTGAAAACTGGATAACTCCAGCACATAGATATCAACCGCAGCATCATTTAAAAGATTCAATGCGGGTTCGCCAAGATTTGCACCTGCTCGGACATTCAAGCCTTGGCTTTTCAAAATTTCTGTTGCGAGTGTGGCTACCGTACTTTTACCGTTAGATCCCGTAATCGCAAGGTAAGGTTTTTGTGAGTCATGAGCAAAAATATCAATATCACCGAGAACTTCCACACCATGCTTGATTGCGAGTTGTATTTCTTGGGTCTTAATATCAATTCCTGGGCTAAGCACTATGACATCCGCATCGCTTAACCATTGCTGATTAAATTTTCCAAAGCACACATTTTCCTTACCCACTTGCTTTTTAATTTTTTCCGCATTAGGTGGCAAGTCACGACTATCCATGGCCATGACAAAATGATTTTGAGCTAGCAAATACGACACAACAGAACTTCCAGTAATACCGGTTCCTACAACAACATATCGTTTAATATCGTTTTTCATTATGGCTTGCACTGCATTACCTTATCTTTAAAGTCGCCAAACCAATCATTACTAGAATAAACGTAATAATCCAAAATCTTACGATGACTCTTGGCTCTGGCCATCCACGCAATTCAAAATGATGATGTAGAGGTGCCATCTTAAATATACGTTTACCGGTTAACTTATATGAAGCAACTTGAATCATTACAGACAAGGTTTCAATAACAAATACACCACCCATTACAACTAAAACAATTTCCTGTCTCACCATTACTGCGACAGTACCTAGAGCAGCACCTAAGGATAAAGCACCGACATCCCCCATGAAGACTTGTGCAGGATATGCGTTAAACCATAAGAATCCTAATCCAGCACCAACGATCGCCGCACAAAAGACAATTAATTCACCTGTTAGAGGCAAGTGTGGAATTCCTAAGTAACCTGAAAATGTTGCATGGCCACTGACATAAGCAAATATCCCAAGGGCGCCTGCCACCATTGCAACTGGCATAATGGCTAGCCCATCGAGACCATCTGTTAAATTAACCGCATTACTTGAACCCACAATTACAAAATATGTGAGTAAGATGAACCAAGGTCCCAAATTAACAATGACATTTTTAAAGAACGGAACGTATAAACTAGTTTCTGCAGGTAACTGTGCCGTTGAAAATAGCCACCATGCCGCAATTAATCCAACTATGGACTGCATAAGATATTTCATCTTGGCAGATAAGCCAGCACTACTCCCTTGCACTAATTTTTTTATGTCATCGAATGCGCCAATTGCACCAAATGCAATCGTTACGAAACATACTATCCAGATATAACGATTACTTAGATCAGCCCAAAGCAAGGTACTAATTAATATACTCAGCAAAAGAAACGCACCGCCCATGGTAGGTGTACCCGCTTTAAGATGATGCGTCTCCGGACCATCATCTCTGATGATCTGACTCACACTAAAATCAGTTAAGCGGCGAATCATCATCGGCCCTGTAATGAAACAAATAATTAGTGCAGTTAACACACTCATGATGCCACGAAGTGTTAAATAGTTGAACACGTTGAATACAGTATGAAACTGTTGCAAATATTCAAATAAATACAAAAGCATAAATTAGTGCGCCGTGTTAGTTGGTTCTAACATTTTCACGACATCTTCCATATGCATAGCACGTGAACCTTTAATCAAAATGCAGCTTTCTGAATTCAATTGCGCTATGAGCTCTTTTGCCAGAGATTCGTGATCTTTAAAATGAAAAGCCTCATCCCCAAACTCTTGAACCGCATTTTGAGAGAGCACACCTAAGGCAAATAATTTTTTCACGCCTGCGTTCTTCGCATTCACGCCCATTTGTGCATGTATGGCTTTTGCATCCTCACCTAATTCACCCATATCACCAAGTACTAACCAAGGCTCTTTTGATTGCGCACATAAAACGTCAATGGCTGCCTGTAAAGATGCAGGGTTAGCGTTGTAGGTATCATCAATAACTGTTGCACCTGAAATCGCTTGTTTAACTTGCAATCTTCCTGCCGCAGGTGTAGCTTTTTCAAGACCATGCTTCATTATTTGAGATGAAATACCAAGTGCATGTGTTGCAGCTATAGAGGCTAGCGCGTTATATGCGTTATGCTTACCAGGAACAGGTAGTATCACCTCAAAACTTGTATTTGGTGTTTTAACTAATAGATTAAGACCGTTTTCCAACTTACCTTTTACATCAGCATCATTATTCATTCCAAATGTGATTACATTTAAATGAGTTGATTTCTTTAGCCAAAAATCTAGATACTTGTCGTCAGCATTCAGTACGATAGTTCCTCCTTCGACCACTCCATTGATCATTTCACCTTTTCCTTTGGCAACACCTTCAATAGATCCAAAACCTTCAAGATGTGCAGGGCCAGCATTGTTAATTATGGCGACATCAGGTTCAGCCAATCTACTTAAATGGTCTATTTCACCTAAGTGATTAGCACCCATTTCTATAACAGCATACTCATGTTGTTCGCGCAGAGTTAATAGAGTTAGAGGAACACCAATATGATTATTTAAATTACCTTGAGTGAAACAAGTATTGCCAGCATGAGAAAGAATGCTGTAGGACATTTGCTTAACAGTTGTCTTTCCATTACTTCCTGTAATTGCGAGTAACTTAGGATTGACTTGCTTCCTCCAGGCTTTGGCAAAGCGT
>JBCDBX010000099.1:0-6189 GCA_039182865.1 Pseudomonadota bacterium | reverse complement strand
TTTAATGACATCACCCAGCATAACCGTAACAAATTGTTATGGCGTGATCCCTCGGTAGATGGATTAAAGACTGGTTGGACTGAGAATGCTAAATATTGTTTGGCATCCTCTGCGCAACGCGATGATATGCGCTTGGTGTCAGTTGTATTAGGCGCGCCATCAGATAGTGCACGGGCAACATATTCACAGTCTTTATTGAACTATGGCTTTCGATTCTTCGAGTCACATGAACTTTATGCCGCTGGACAAGAATTACTTAAGAAGCGTATTTGGTTTGGTGATAAAAAAGAAATCAGTCTAGGTGTAGATGAAGATATTTTTATTACTATCCCGCGTGGACGCTATAACGATCTAAATCCATTTTTAGAAGTAAAATCCAGATTAGAAGCACCCATGCAAAAAGATCAGGCTGTAGGTAAAGTCATCATCAGTCTTGATGACGAAGAGTTTGCTGAAATAGATTTAGTTGCACTTGAAACCGTCGATGAAGGTGGCATCATGGATAAAATTAGTGATTACGTTATGAGTTATTTCGAATGAGTTTGCCTGGATCCATAGCTTATTTAAATGGAGAGTATTCACCATTAGAAGATTGCAAAGTTTCTGCGCTTGACCGTGGATTTATATTTGGTGATGCAATCTATGAACTGATACCTGTGTACAATGGGAAAGCTTTTTATCTTGATGGACATTTGACTCGATTAAAGCGCAGTCTTGATCAAATTGAAATAAACAGTCCTTATGATGATGCAGGCTGGACTAATATTGTAAATCAACTTGTTCAGAAGTCTGGTCTGAATGATTTGTATGTGTACATACAGGTTACGCGTGGCGTAGCCCCCAGAGATCATGCATTTCCTGCTAACGTGATGCCTACGGTATTTGCGATGATTGGTGCGTGGCCATCGATGCCCGCTGAGTCATATGAAAAGGGTTTAAATGCCGTGACCGTGAAAGATATGCGTTGGGATCGATGCGATATCAAAGTTACAAGTTTGTTAGCAAACGTGTTGAAAAAACAAAAGGCAGCGGAAAGTGATGCGCACGAAGCTATTATCATTCGAGATGGAATGGTATTAGAAGGCTCAGCAAGTAATGTGTTTGTGGTTAAAGATGGCCATATACATAGTGCGCCAAAGAATAATTTAATTCTGCCAGGCATTACACGTGATGTGGTTGTAGATCTAATCAATGAAAATAATCTCCCGTTAACAGAACAAGCGCCCACTGAAGAAATATTACGAACAGCAGATGAGGTCTGGATAACGAGTTCTACTAAAGAATGTATGCCAATTACGACCTTAGATGGTAAAGCAGTAGGGAGCGGCAAACCTGGTCCACTATGGAAGCAAGTGTTTGATAGCTTTCAGGCGCGCAAACAAAATTAAATTATGTCACAGGCTAATGGGAACGGACACTCAGAGGAAGAACCGCAAGGCTTAGTTTACCCCTGTGAGTTTCCGATCAAGATGTTTGGCAATAATCATCTTGAATTTATTGCAGCCGTGGAACGCGTTATCGAAGAGCATGTGCCGCGTGAGGATTGGGCGTCAACAAAACAAACGCCTAGTAAAAATGAAAAATATGTCAGTTATACCGTTGTTATTATTGCGCGTGATCGAGAGCAATTAGACAGAGTATGTGCAGCAATAACTGAATGTCCACATGTTATTATGGCTCTATAAAATATAAGCCAATAGCGGAATCATACTCATGATTCATCAATTTCATATTTCTGGCATGCAGTGTGAACATTGTAAGGCCAGTGCCACTAAAGCACTTCATAAAATAGATGCCATCGAGAACATAGATATAGATCTAAGTGATGGTAATGCAATCATTGAAATGTCCTCGCATGTGCCATTAGATAAATTGCAGCAAGCGTTAATCAATGATGACTTAAACTATAGAATTTATCTTCCATCAGAAAAACCCGTCGCACAAGCAAAACCTACATCAACCGGAAGCGGCATCTTTTATTGCCCAATGCATTGTGAGGGCGATAAAACTTATCCCAAACCAGGAGACTGTCCCGTATGCGGCATGGATTTGCTTGAACAAGCAAGTTCAAGCAGTAATGGTCAATCTGCTGAGACTAAAGCGTATGACGCATTGATAAGTAAAATGAAGGCGGCTGTTTTATTCACCTTGCCTGTGTTTGTTATCTCTATGAGTGAGATGATACCTGGTAATCCTCTGCCGCAATTATTGCCGCAAGCCGCATGGAACTGGATGCAATTTTTATTCACGCTCCCTGTGCTCTATGTTTGTCGCATGTTTTATACGCGAGCATTTCAATCAATTGTGAGCTGGAATTTAAACATGTTCACACTAATTGGTATTGGAACGGGTGTTGCATTTGCATTTAGTGTCTTAGGGCTAGTTGTTCCGGATGCTTTTCCACAACAATTCAAATCAGCAAGTGGCAGTATGCATTTATATTTTGAAGCAACGGTCGTTATCTTAACCTTGGTGCTGCTTGGTCAGTTACTCGAAGCGAGAGCACATAGTAAGACTTCAAGCGCAATTAAAGCATTACTAAATTTAGCACCATCCACAACGACGAAAATTGTTAATGGATTGGATGAGGTTATTTCTGTAGATGATGTCAAAGTTGGCGATCATTTAAGAGTTAAACCTGGCGATAAGATTCCAGTGGATGGTGAAGTCATTGAAGGAAGCAGCAGTGTAGATCAGTCTATGATTAGTGGTGAGCCAATTCCCGTTAATAAAACAGTGGGTGATAGGGTGAGTTCGGGAACCATTAATGGAGCGCAATCCTTTGTTATGCAAGCGTGCAAAGTGGGTAGTGATACACTGCTTTCTCAGATCATTGAAATGGTCAATCAAGCAAGTCGTTCGCGTGCGCCAATACAAAAACTTGCGGATAAGGTCGCAAAATATTTTGTGCCGACTGTGGTACTGATTGCTATCACTACCTTTATTATTTGGTCAGTATATGGACCGTCACCCGCATTGGTGTATGGGTTTATCAATGCTGTTGCAGTATTAATTATTGCCTGTCCATGTGCATTAGGTTTAGCAACACCTATGTCCATTATGGTGGGTGTGGGGAAAGGTGCTCAATTAGGGGTATTAGTTAAGAATGCTGAAGCGCTCGAAACACTACATAAAGTAGATGTGTTAATTACCGATAAAACAGGCACCATCACTGAGGGTAAACCTTCGGTTGAGCATCTATATTTGCATGATAATGAGAATGAAACGTATATAACAAAACTAATTGCTTCGCTGAGCCAGTATAGTGAGCATCCGCTATCAGAAGCTATTGTAAAATATTCCAATGATAATAATTTGTTAAGCGTTAAAGACTTTTCTGCCGTCATGGGAAAAGGGATCATCGGGGTTGTGGATAATCATCAAGTGGCTGTAGGTAATGAGAAGCTTATGAGGCAGAATGAGATCACTATCGGTGATTTTTTATCAGATGAAGTATCGAATCACCAAAAATCAGGCAAGACGATTTCGTTTATCGCTATTGATAATAAAATTAAAGGTTATATCTCGATAACGGATGCTATCAAAATGAATAGTCGTGATGCGATTAAAAACCTGAGTGATCAGGGTATTCATGTGATCATGATGACAGGTGATAATCAAAATACTGCGCAAGCAGTAGCCGAACAATTACATTTAGATGAATTCCATGCGCAATGTTTGCCTGAAGATAAGCTAAATAAAGTGAGAGAGTTGCAGTCGCAAGGCAAAGTTGTGGCGATGACGGGCGACGGGATAAATGATTCACCAGCATTGGCGCAAGCGAATATTGGCATTGCGATGGGAACTGGGACAGATGTTGCGATAGAGAGCGCAGAAATCACACTAGTCAATGGTAACTTGCACGGCATAATCAAAGCATTTGAGCTAAGTCATGCAGTCATGCGTAATATCAAACAGAATTTGTTTTTTGCATTTGTATATAATTTGCTTGGCGTACCTATCGCTGCCGGTGTTTTATTTCCTTTCTTTGGAGTTTTATTATCACCTATGATTGCAGCAGTCGCGATGAGTTTTAGTTCGGTATCGGTTATTGCTAACTCGCTGCGTTTGCGCAATACAAAAATCACAATTTAATTATCTTATCTTTCTATGCTTGCTCAACTATTAATAATGTCACTTGTGCTTTTGTTACTAGTTGCGTCAGTTGTTTTCTTGGTGGGGCCTAAGGTTGAAATAGATACGAGTATTACTCCGTTAGAATTGCCACAGGATTTGGATGTGTATCTTGATAATTCCGAATCTGAGTTTAAGGATATAAAACCCAATACTGAGAAAAAGATTATTTGGACTGGTAATACGGGAGAAAAAACACCCTTATCAGTAGTTTATCTTCATGGGTTTACCGCAACGCGTCAGGAATCCGCACCACTTTCAGATATCGTTGCAAAACAACTAGGTGCGAACTTATTTTATACCCGACTGACGGGTCATGGCCGTACTACTGAAGCCATGCTCGAAGGCAACGTTAATAAATGGGTGAATGATGCACATGAAGCATTAGAAATTGGTCGCCGCATTGGTGATAAAGTGATTGTCATTGGGATGTCGGCGGGAGGCGCGTTAGCATTCTGGTTGTCAAGCCAAGCGACCTCAAAAGATGTGGAAGCCTATGTGCTGATTTCGCCTAGTTTTAGACTTGCCGATCGTGATTCAAGATTTTTAATGTGGCCATGGGGAGCGCAGATTGCGGAGTTGGCAGTTGGTAAAGAGATATGTAGAAAATCTCAAAATCCACAGCATGAAAAATACTGGACACATTGTTACCCAACACGCGCTTTATTGCCTTTAAAAGGTTTGATAGGATATGTGCGTAGTTTAGATTTTAAGCTAATCAAAACTCCCATGCTGATGATCATATCGCCCGAAGATACAGTAGTAGATGTTAAAGAGACAATGTCTATATTCGAAAAAATAGGTAGTGATAAAAAAGAGCTGGCGGAATTTGAAGATACCGAAGATCCCCATCATCACAACTTGGCGGGTGATATTTTATCACCCAAGTCTACTAAGCAAGTAGCTAAGATCATCATTAACTTCATTCAATAGATTTATGGATCATTCCACTATTCATTTTGCAACAGTGTTTATGGCTTTTTTTGCCATCATGAATCCTATTGCAAATGCGCCGTTATTTCTTGCATTAACGGATGGTGTGGATAATGCCACTAAACGTAAGGTGGCGACGCACGCTGTATTACTTGCTTTTGTGATCATCGCGGTGTTTGCGCTAGTAGGAAGAGAAATATTTAACGTGTTTGGCATTACCTTGCCTGCATTTAGAATTGCTGGAGGCTGTTTGATTGCATTGGTTGGTTATCACATGTTGCAAGGTGAGCAGTCTTCAGTTCATTCGCCGGCTGAAGGTGATCGAGAAAATAGTCTTGATGCATCACTAGGTATTGCAATAACTCCATTAGCACTCCCTATGTTAGCGGGACCTGGATCAATTGCTACGGTAATGAATTTTGCTGCGCAATCATCAACCGATGAAGTTATACGTGTGCTTAGTGCGTATGGCCTTATGTGTATCATCACATGGATTACATATGTTGTAGGTGAATCTATAACGCGATTCTTAGGTCAAAACGCGATTAAAGTGATTACTCGATTGATGGGTATGATACTTGCCGTTATTGGTGTACAGATGTTAATTACCGGCATACAAGGCGCATTTGGCCTGCATTAATAGCCAAGAGCAACAACAACATATGTATAAATCAAAAATATTCCTAGTGATTAGCTTGCTATTGTGGTTATCGGTTGTTTATGCAGACACGCTTTTAGACGCAACGACCTCATGGGATGGTGGCGAAATTTATTATCCAGAGGGTAAGGCTGAAGTAACTTCTTTTATCTTAAAATTAGAAGAAGGAAAAGAAGTACCATATCACTGTCACCCCGTTCCAACAATGGCCTACGTACTTAAGGGTGATATAGAGGTAGAAACAGCCAATGGCGACAAGACAGTATTGAAAGAAGGACACTCAACAATTGAGGTAATGAAAACAATGCATCGTGGTATGGCGGTCGGTGGGCCCGCTGAAATCATTGTTTTTTATGCTGGGGCGGAAGGTGTTCCGAATACCATCATGATGGATGATGAAAGAGCAGAAGAATATTGTCACTAGATTCTGCTATATCTAAATTATCATTTTTAGAGCAAATCCC
>JBCDBX010000098.1:0-6194 GCA_039182865.1 Pseudomonadota bacterium | reverse complement strand
GCAATGATCCGCAATTTTCATTTGAACAATTAATTGATATCGCTGGTGTTGATTATCTCGAGCACGGCAAAACTGAATGGAAAACTAAACAAGCAACAGGTACGGGTTTTAGTCGTGGTGTAACTGAAAATACATTTGGTCGTTTCACCTTTGATGATAATCCTATTCAACCTGATATGAAGGAGTCGCGTTTCGCAGCGGTTTATCATTTGTTATCAGTTTCAAAGAATAGAAGATTGCGTGTAAAAGCTTTATGCGAGGATAATAACTTTCCAACAGTTCCTTCGGTATGTTCTATTTGGAGTTGTGCAAATTGGTATGAGCGTGAAGCATTTGACCTGTATGGCATAGTATTTGAGGGACATCCTGATTTGCGTCGTTTACTCACTGATTATGGATTTGTGGGCCATCCATTGAGAAAAGATTTTCCATTGGTTGGGCATGTCGAAGTGCGTTATGACCCTTCACAGGAACGCGTCATATATGAACCGGTGTCGATTGAGCCACGCGTGCTTGTACCAAAAGTTATTCGTCATGATCATCGTTATGATGACTTAGAAGAGCATTAATCATGGCAGAAATTAGAAATTACACGATGAATTTTGGACCGCAGCATCCCGCGGCTCATGGTGTCTTGCGTTTAGTTTTAGAGATGGATGGAGAAGTCATCGAGCGTGCTGATCCGCACGTAGGTTTGTTGCATCGCGGCACGGAGAAACTTGCGGAAAGTAAACCATATAATCAAAGTATTGGTTATATGGATCGTTTGGACTATGTCTCGATGATGTGTAATGAACACGGTTATGTGCTTGCGATAGAAAAATTATTAGGGATTGAAGCACCTGAGCGTGCGCAATACATCCGAGTGATGTTTGATGAAATTACACGTATTCTAAATCATTTATTATGGCTAGGTGCTCATGCCTTAGATGTCGGTGCGATGTCTATGTTCTTATATGCGTTTCGTGAACGTGAAGATTTAATGGATTGTTATGAAGCAGTGTCGGGTGCACGTATGCACGCAACTTATTATCGTCCTGGTGGAGTGTATCGTGATTTGCCAGAAAGTATGCCGAGGTATGAATCTTCCAAATGGCGCAACGAAAAAGAAGTTAGCAAGTTGAATGAAGCGCGTGAAGGTTCTCTATTAGATTTCATACAGGATTTCACAGAACGATTCCCGGGATGTGTGGATGAGTATGAAACGTTACTTACTGACAATCGCATCTGGAAACAAAGAACAGTGAATATAGGGGTTGTGTCACCTGAACGTGCACTGCAGCTAGGTTTCACTGGGCCAATGTTACGTGGCTCAGGTATCGAATGGGATTTACGTCGTAAGCAACCTTATGAAGTTTACGATAGATTAGATTTCTCCATTCCCATTGGCGTAACCGGCGATTGCTACGATCGTTACTTAGTGCGCATTGAAGAAATGCGTCAATCAAACAAAATAATTAAGCAATGTGTTAAATGGCTCAGAGATAATTCCGGTCCTGTGATACATAAGGATCATAAAATAACGCCACCACATCGCGCCGATATGAAAGATGATATGGAAGCGCTCATACATCACTTTAAACTATTCACTGAAGGTTATTGTTTGCCAGAGGGTGAAGTCTACACCGCGATTGAACATCCTAAAGGTGAGTTTGGCGTTTATTTGGTATCTGATGGTTCCAATAAACCTTATCGTCTAAAAGTTCGTGCGCCTGGCTTTGCACATTTAGCTGCACTCGATGAAATGGTACGTGGTCATATGTTGGCAGATGTTGTCGCCGTTATTGGAACGCAAGACATAGTATTTGGCGAGATCGATAGGTAATGACAATGACGCAAGACATTAGCAAAGAACTTTCACCTGAAGTGCAAGACAAAGTAGCCGATTGGTGCCAGCGTTTTCCGGATGAACAAAAGCAATCCGCTGTTTTGGGTGGATTGCATGCGATACAGCATGAATACAGCTACTTGCCGGTCGAGCAAATGGATGCATTAGCTAAAAGACTTGAAATGCCAGCGATCGCAGTTTACGAAGTTGCATCATTTTATTCCATGTTTGAGTTAGAGCCTGTTGGTAAACATACGATCGCAGTATGCACTAATTTGTCATGTATGTTGCGTGGTGGCGAAGAGATTCTTGAATACATCGAAAAAAAGTTATCCATTAAATGCGGTGGCAGCACATCAGATGGAAAATTTTATTTAAAGAAAGAAGAGGAGTGTTTAGCAGGTTGTTGTGGTGCACCTATGATGCAAGTGAATCATGTTTATCATGAACATTTAACCGAAGCTAAAGTCGATGAAATTCTTGAGGAGCTGGATTAATTATGGATGAAGTTGTTTACCAAACGCGGCATTTAGACAATCCATGGTCGTTGGAAACTTATAAAAGTATCGGTGGCTATCAAGCACTTGAAAAAATAATACGTGAAAAGATATCTCCTGAAGATGTCATTGAAATCGTAAAATCTTCTGGCTTGCGTGGTCGCGGTGGGGCAGGCTTTCCAACCGGTGTGAAATGGAGTTTCATGCCTAAACATTCGGAAAAGCCTACTTATCTTGTTTGTAACTCAGATGAATCAGAGCCTGGAACTTGTAAAGACCGGGACATACTCAGATTTAATCCACACTCGCTAGTTGAAGGCATGATCATTGCGGGTTATGCCATTAATGCAAACGCAGGTTATAACTATATGCGTGGCGAATTTATGGATGAGCCTTATAAGCATTTCAAAAAAGCGCTTAACGAAGCCTATGAGCAAGGTTATGTCGGTAAAAATATTCTAGGTTCAGGTTTTGATTATGAATTATATGATGTGCTTGGTGCAGGTGCTTATATTTGTGGTGAAGAAACAGCTTTACTGGAATCCTTAGAAGGTAAAAAAGGTCAACCCAGATTTAAACCACCATTCCCAGCAGCATTTGGCTTATATGGTTGTCCTACCACAATTAATAATACGGAGAGTCTGGCATCAGTCCCATCGATTGTGCATAGAGGGTCGCAATGGTTTGCAGATCTAGGTATTCCTAATAATGGTGGTGTGAAATGTTTTTCCGTTTCGGGACATGTGCAAAAACCCGGTAATTATGAAGTATCGCTCGGTATGCCCTTTAGCGAGTTATTGGAAATGGCCGGTGGTATTTGGAAGGGACGAAAACTAAAAGCCGTTATTCCAGGTGGATCATCTGTGCCTGTAATTCCCGGAGATGTCATGATGAAAACCAATATGGATTATGACTCAATCGGTAAAGTTGGATCTTTTCTTGGTTCAGGTGCAGTTGTTGTGATGGATGAGACAACTGATATGGTCGATGTGCTACGTCGTATCTCACGTTTTTATTTTTCTGAATCTTGCGGTCAATGCACGCCTTGTCGTGAAGGCACGGGTTGGTTGTATCGTATGTTAACACGCATTTTGAATGGTGAAGGCACTATAGAAGATATAGATAAGCTTGATAGTGTTGCTGGCAATATTATGGGTAGAACAATTTGTGCCTTAGGTGATGCTGCAGCAATGCCGGTACAAAGTTTTATTAAAAACTATCGTGAAGAATTTGTGCATTATGTGGAGCATGGTTGCAGCATGGTGAATAAGCAGGAGGCTGCGGCCTAATGTCCGAACAGCAAGAACTAGTCACAGTCACTATCGATGGCGTTGAATTAAAAGCGCCACGAAATGCAATGTTGATCGAAGTGGCTGATCAAGCAGGCATTGATATTCCCCGTTTTTGTTATCACAAACATTTAAGCGTGGCGGCAAACTGTCGCATGTGCATGGTGGAAGTGGAAAAAGCTCGCAAACCATTACCTGCTTGTGCAACACCGGTTAATGAAGGCATGGTTGTGTATACGCGTTCACCTCTGGCGCTTGATGCGCAGAAAGGCACAATGGAATTCTTGCTAATTAATCATCCATTAGATTGCCCGGTGTGTGATCAAGGTGGTGAATGTGAGTTGCAAGATGTTGCGATGGGATATGGTAGTGATGTTAGTCGCTTTACTGAACGTAAGCGTGTTGTTAAAGATAAAAAAATAGGTCCGTTAGTCTCAACAGATATGACACGCTGCATACACTGCACTCGCTGTGTACGTTTCGGGCAAGAAATTGCTGGTGTACGCGATTTAGGAGCCACAGGGCGTGGTGAGTTTATGGAAATCGGTACCTATGTTGAGAAATCATTATCCTCTGAGCTCTCAGGCAACGTGATCGACTTATGTCCTGTTGGCGCGCTCAATGCAAAACCTTCGCGCATGAAAGGGCGATCATGGGAAATGTTCGAGCATCAAACGATTAGCCCGCATGATTCCTTTGGTTCAAATCTAATTTTGCATACTTTACGTGGTGAAGTGATACGCGCTGTGCCACAGGAAAATCCAGAAATTAATGAAACCTGGATATCTGATCGCGATCGCTTTAGTTATGAGGGTATTTATAGCGAGCAACGTTTAAAAAAAGTAATGCGCAAAGATAATGATGAGTGGCATACAGCAGAATGGTCTGATGCATTACAAAATATTACACAAACTCTAAAAGAATATTCGCCTCAAGAGATTGGAATACTTATTAGTCCCAATCAAACTAATGAAGAATTATATTTAATGCAAAAAATTGCAAATGCATTAGGCATTAAAAATATAGATCATCGAGTCCATCAAACTGATTTCAGTGACCAGGATCATGATCCTTCATTTCCTTGGTTAGGAATGCCAATAACCGATGTAGAGAATCAAGATGTTATTGTGGTCGTGGGGTCTGATTTGCGTGCTGAGCAGCCCATGCTAGCTCATAAAGTGCGTCAAGCAACATTACGCGGTGCAAAAGTTATTGTGATCAATCCACAGCATTGTGAATTTTTCATGGATCTTAGTACTCACTATGTGTTTACCCCGCAGCAATGGTTAGAGAAGTTAGCATCAGTCAACCAAGGTGAACAATTTTCAGAACTAGTTTCCTTATTAAAGAATGCTGAGCGATCCTGTGTCTTGCTTGGTGGTCTTGCACAACAACACTATGAATATTCGTCCTTGCGTGCAGTCGCCTATCAACTTGCGCAAAATAGCAGTTCTGCTTTTGGTTATATCTCAGTGTCATCTAATGCTTCAGGAGCATCATTATTAGGTGCACTTCCGCATCGTAAAACGATGGCAGCCCCAACAGAGGAGCCAGGAAAGCATTATGTGGATATGGTGAATGATCCTTGTAAGGTTTACCTGCTAATGGGATTAGAGCCTGAGTTTGACTGTGCGTTACCCGCACAAACAATATCTGCACTCCAAACCGCTGAGCAAGTTATTTCGCTTAATTCATTTACAACTGAATCCATGCGTGAATATTGTGATTGGTTATTACCACTTGCATGTTTTGCTGAGACCGAAGGTACCAAGGTAAACTTAGAAGGTCGTTGGCAGTCCTTTGTGCAAACTATTAATGCAGATGGCGAGGTCAAAGAAGGTTGGAAGATTCTGCGTATGCTCGGAGTTGAATTAGAACTTGATGGATTTGATTTTAACTCAATTGAAAAAGTCCGCAGTGAAATTCGTGAACAGATAGATCCATCTTTTGCTTTTACAAATGCATTACCTCACATACCACAAGTTGATATTAATTCAGTTTCTTTTAAAGATTTCCAAAGAGTGGGAAGCAAGCCTATTTATTCCATAGATGCTTTGGTAAGAAATGCCATGTCTCTACAAGAAGCACAAAAATCCATGCAAGCGGAAGTCGCTTTACATGCAAATGACATGAACCGCCTCGGTTTAGAAGAAGATGACTTCGTTGAGGTCACACAAGACGAACAAGCCGCGACTTTCAAATGTACTCAAGATAATAATTTAATTGAAGGTACTGCTTATATTCCAAGTGGTTTGGTGGGGAGTGAAAAACTTGGGGCTATTTATGGTGAAGTGCAAATTAAAAAAGCTGAAGGTGCATCATCATGATGGAGCTTTGGCACTCAATTCCAGAGTTGTATAGAACGTTAGGGATAACCGCCGTTTTGATCGTTGTCTTTATTCTAGTATTAATGATGGCGGTCGCATACGTCACCTTCGCCGAGCGAAAAATTATTGGTTACATGCAAGTTCGCATTGGGCCAAACCGAGTAGGCCCTAGAGGTTGGTTACAACCGATTGCTGACGCGCTTAAATTGCTAACCAAAGAAATGATCATGCCGAGTAATGCGAATATGATTTT
>JBCDBX010000097.1:0-6400 GCA_039182865.1 Pseudomonadota bacterium | reverse complement strand
TGATGCACGTGGTTTTGATAGTCAATCATTAAATGGTATTCCTATCGCACTTAAAGATATTTTCTGCACAGACGGTGTTAAAACATCTTGTGCATCACATATGTTAGATAACTTTATTGCGCCTTATGACGCTACCGTGGTGACTAAACTTAAGGAAGCCGGCGTAGTTTCCTTGGGTAAAACAAACATGGATGAATTCGCTATGGGTTCATCTTCAGAATCAAGTTATTACGGTGAAGTAAAAAACCCCTGGGATGTCTCACGTGTACCTGGGGGATCCTCAGGAGGTTCTGCTGTTGCTGTTGCCGGACGTTTAGCGTCGGCTAGTATGGGAACCGATACGGGAGGTTCAATACGTCAGCCAGCGGCTCTTTGCGGCATCACGGGCTTAAAACCCACATATGGAAGAGTTTCAAGATACGGCATGATTGCCTATGCATCGAGTCTGGATCAAGGAGGTCCATTCGGTATAACGGCACAAGATTGTGCTTATATATTGCAAGCGATTGCTGGCCATGATGAAAAGGACTCTACCAGTGTGAATGTTGCGGTTGATGATTATTTGGCAGCATTAGAACAGTCTGTAAACGGAATGAAAATCGGACTGCCTGATGAATTTTTTCATGACGATTTAGATCCTGCCATTGCGCAAATAATTGGACAAGCTTGCGCGGTATTAAAAGAACTGGGTTGTGAAATTAAGCCGATCTCTTTGCCTAATTCAAAGTTAGCGATATCTGCCTATTATGTCATCGCACCTGCCGAGTGTTCCTCTAACTTATCGCGCTTTGATGGTGTGCGTTATGGCTACCGCTGTGAAAACCCATCTGACCTGGAAGACATGTATTGCCGTTCGCGTAGTGAAGGGTTTGGTCCCGAAGTGAAGCGTCGCATAATGATTGGGACGTATGCGTTATCTGCTGGTTACTATGATGCTTATTACATAAAAGCACAAAAGATACGTCGTTTAATCAGTCAAGATTATCAAGATGCATTTAAGGAGGTTGATATGGTGTTAAGCCCAACTTCTCCAACTACTGCGTTTAAAATTAATGAAAAAGTCAATGACCCTGTCACCATGTACTTGTCAGATATCTACACAATTGGCGTCAACCTAGCTGGTTTACCAGGTATGTCGATCCCTGTTGGTTTTTTAAAAGGCTTACCGGTTGGAATGCAGTTAGTTAGCAATTACTTCACTGAGTCAAAGTTACTAGCGTTAGGACATCAGTTTCAACTACAAACTGATCATCATTTACAAATACCAACCGACTTTGAGTAAATAAAATGGAATGGGAAGTTGTCATCGGACTTGAGATACATGTTCAGCTTAATACGCAGACAAAAATATTTTCTGCGGCTGCTACCGCTTATGGCGCTGAACCCAATACGCAAGCATGTGCAGTTGATCTTGGTCTGCCAGGTGTATTACCTGTGTTAAATAAACAAGCCGTGCGTAAAGCTATTCAATTCGGTTTGGCCGTGGATGCCAATATTACTGATCAATCAATATTTGCGCGCAAAAATTATTTTTATCCCGATTTGCCTAAAGGCTATCAAATAAGTCAATTTGAGTTGCCAATTGTGGCAAATGGAAAACTCGAAATCACATTAGACGATGGTTTTAAAAAAGTTATCGGTATTACGCGCGCACATTTAGAAGAAGATGCGGGTAAGTCATTACATGAAGACTTTCATGGTATGACAGGGATTGATTTGAATAGAGCTGGAACACCTCTAATAGAAATTGTTTCTGAACCTGAGATGAGTTCTGCAAAAGAAGCGGTGGCATACATGAAAAAAATTCGCGCTATCGTGCAGTACTTAGGAATTTCGGATGGCAATATGCAGGAAGGCTCATTCCGTTGTGATGCTAACGTTTCGGTGCGTCGCAGGGGTGATTCGGAATTGGGCACACGCACTGAAACCAAGAATCTAAATTCTTTTCGGTTTGTAGAACGTGCCATTAATTACGAAATCGATCGACAAATCGATGTCATTGAAGGTGGTGGAGTAGTTGTACAGGAAACTCGACTCTATGATCCTGATGACGACGTCACACGTACTATGCGCACTAAAGAAGAAGCTAATGACTATCGATATTTTCCGGATCCAGATTTGTTGCCAGTTAAAATAGGGTCTGAATTACTGGAAGAATTGCAAGCAACATTGCCAGAGTTGCCCGATGTTAAACAGCTACGCTTTACTCAAGAATTTGGTTTAAGTGATGAAGATGCCGCACAACTTACATCCTCGCGTGACATGGCAGAATATTTTGAAGAGTCTGTTAACAATGTGAATGGGCAGGCTAAGACTGTCGCTAACTGGATTTTGCATGAATTGTCTGCAGCGCTTAATCAAAACAATATAACAATTTCTGAAAGCCCAATAGATTCCTTACGCTTTTCTGAATTGATTGCGCGTATTGCCGATAACACCATTTCTGGAAAAATTGCAAAAGATGTTTTTCAGGAAATGTGGGCTAGTGATAAGTCTGCTGATCAAATTATTGAAGAAAAAGGACTACAACAAATTTCAGATGTTGGAGAGCTCGAAGCAATTGTTGATCAAGTCATTAAAGATAACCCTCAACAAGTTGAACAATATTTGTCTGGAAAAGATAAAGTCTTTGGTTTCTTCGTTGGAAAAGTAATGAAAGAAACCAAAGGTAAAGCAAATCCTAAACAAGTAAACGATCTACTTAAGCAAAAGCTGGTCTAAAATGAATGTACTTATTGTGTACGCTCACCCTAATCCTTTGAGCTTTAATCAATCTATTTTAAAGGTCATCAACTCTGCATTTAAAAAGCGTGATGCTAATGTTCGTCTAAAAGACTTATATGCAGAAAGATTTGATCCAGTGCTAGGCGAAGCACAACTCTCTTTGCAGAGTGAAGGTAAGCTTCCTGAAGCAATTAAGCGTGAACAAGATCAAATAACTTGGGCGGATACTATTGTGGTGATCTATCCGCTCTGGTGGTTTGATCGTCCCGCGATTTTAAAGGGATGGTTTGATCGTGTGTTTACCAATGGTTTTGCATTTTCATATGGTGAAAATGGCTTGCAGGGATTATTAAAAGACAAGCGTGCCATCGTTGTTGTCACTGCAGGTGGCACGAGAGAAGATTTTGGTAAAAATGCAGATCTTCTTACTCAAAGCACGACTGAAGGCACCTTGGCCTACTGTGGCATCACAGATATTATTGATCGGGTTTTTTATTCAGTGACTGATGTGGGTGATGAAGCGCGTAAAGATATGCTTGATGAACTAGAAAAAATGGTCGAAAAGTTTTAGTGACAGATCAATCTACTCTTCTTATCTTATAATTACTCGTAACTGATTAGTGTATACACACCAATTACGTCCAATTAAATTGATTGAATATGTAACTACTGATATAGATCAGGTAATAAAAAAATATTCTACTTGATTGTTTATATATTTTTAATTTAGAGCACAAATGTCTTGATAAGATGCTATTGTTGAATAACAACTACATTTTATAGTGCTTGACAAAACTAGATCCAGATAATGAGATTAACTAAATACAGTGATTATTCTCTAAGGACGCTTATTTACCTCGCTTTGGCAGATCGAAGGTGCACAATTGATGAAGTGGCGCGAAGCTATGATATTCCAAAGAATCATCTGATCAAAGTTGTTAATCAATTGGCATTAGCCGGTTATGTTGATTCCTCTCGTGGAAAAGGTGGTGGCATTCAACTGGCCGATGAGCCGATCAATATTAATATTGGCGATGTCGTTCGTGAAACAGAGCAAAGTTTCGATATAGTGGAGTGTTTTTCTCCGGGGAAGAATAAATGTGTACTAACTCCTAGCTGCAAGTTGTCATCAGTTTTATCAGAGGCACTAAATCAATTTATGTTCGTGCTAGATGAATATACGCTTGAAGATGTTCTAAGACCTAAAATGCGAGTATTGCTTTCTATAGATAAAGCCAAAGCCTTGGCCTAATATTTTTATCGCTGGGGTTCGGTAATAATCTTGCCTTCTTTTTCCCAAATCTCTAACAATTTGTGTAAAGCTTCAGGGACAGCAGCGTTGGGCTGTTGTTCGCAATACTCTTTTAACCAAATAAATGACTCTTCAGGATCGGTAGCCCCTGATATGTCATAAGCATCGGTACTTGCATAGTTAACTCCTGAGATAAATCCACTTACCCACGCTTGATAGGCTTTTATATTTTGCACTGCTTGATCAAAACCTACATTGATAGGCGTGATGTCATTGATTAATTGATTGCAACTTGTTCCACCCCATCCTTGTGCGCTATAAGGCGAAATCTCTTGGGGGTCATTTGTCTGTAAGCTGGCACAGGAGAACATTACAAAACAAAAACAATTTAACCCAATGATTTTAACAAAGTGCATGAGCAGATTAAGATATTAGAGATCTAACCATAGTTTGAGAGGTTTGCGCATACCTGCAATTTTACATGCTTGTTGACCGTAACCGTAGGGGTATAGCCCATAAATAAATTTACGTGTCGCTTTTTCTTTGCCTATCTTTTGTTTGAGACTTCTTAATATCGTCCTGAGTTCAGGAACAATACCTGTTTCAAAAAATAATTCACGAATCAAATCAATGATGAGCCAGTGATCCTCGCTTAATTCGAGCTCATAAGACTGTGAAACTTTCTTGGCAAATTCTTTGTCCCAATCTTCGGGATCCAGTAGAAACCCATCTTCATCTATATTCATTGTTTTAATTGTATTCCTGTTGTCACGCGATCGTGATTTTGTATGTCCTTGAGTGTAGATATGTCATGGAAATTATTCTTTTGCATTTCAATCTGTACATTTTCAGATTGTTCCCAGCCATGCTCTAAAATCAGTGAGCCAGAATCCGTTAGATAGCCTGGTGCTTCTCTAATAATATGATAAAGATCATCTAATCCAGTTTCGCCAGAAAATAATGCGATATCTGGCTCAAACTTTTCGACATTGACTTCAATATTTTTATCGTCTTCTGCAATGTAAGGTGGATTGCACACAATAATATCAAAGTCTTGTCCCTCAATAGCACTGAACCAATGGCTTCGAATAAAGCTCACATTTTGTATGCCCAGATTATTTGCATTTGTCCGTGCGGCATTTATGCAGGTGTCAGATATGTCACATGCAACTATCTGTGAGGATGGCTTCTCTTTGGCAATAGATAGGGCAATACAGCCACAGCCTGTGCCCAGGTCTAAAATTTTTGCATCAGCTTTATTTTTAACGATCTCAAGCGTAGATTCGACGAGTTGTTCTGATTCTGGGCGGGGTATGAGCACACCTTGTGTAACATAAAAGGGAAGTGACCAAAATTCTTTTTCCTCAGTGATGTAGGCCAGAGGCTCTCCTTTGTCACGACGATCCAGAAACGATTGGAAGCGTTTTAAGTTTTCTGGAGATAAATTTTTTTCAGAGTGTGCAAGTAGGTACTCTTTAGTTCGGTGCGCTGCATATTGTAATAATATTAAAGCTTCGTTTTGAGGGTTTGGAAAATCAGAGTCTAAGAAGTCACTGCCTTCTTTAAGCGCTTGCTTAATCGTCACTTGGTTAGCTTTCATTTAATGAAGCTAATTGTTCTGCCTGATGTTCATTGATGAGTGGGTCGATCACTTGACTCAAATTTCCTTGCATGAGTTCGTCGAGTTTATAGAGCGTTAGATTAATACGGTGATCGGTCATGCGCCCTTGTGGAAAATTATAGGTGCGGATTCTTTCAGAGCGATCGCCGCTACCCACTAAGCTTTTACGCGTCGCCGCTTGTTCTTCAAATTGTTTGGATTGTTCTGCATCTAATAAGCGCGCTTTAAGTAAAGACATAGCGCGAGCTTTATTTTTATGTTGTGAACGTTCGTCTTGGCACTCTACAACAACACCCGTAGGCAAGTGAGTAATGCGAATTGCAGAATCAGTTTTATTCACATGCTGACCACCTGCACCGGATGCTCTAAACGTATCAATACGTAAATCTGCTGTATTGATGTCGATATCTTCAATTTCATCAGCCTCAGGAAGTATGGCTACGGTCGCGGCAGAGGTGTGAACTCGCCCTTGCGATTCTGTTTCCGGTACACGCTGCACTCGATGAGCGCCGGATTCAAATTTCAATAATGAATAAGCACCCTGACCAATAATACGAGCCACAACTTCTTTATAACCACCATGTTCGCCTTCATTCATATTAATGACTTCGACTTGCCAGCGCTTTTGTTCTGCATAACGCGAGTACATGCGAAATAAATCTCCTGCAAAAATAGCAGCTTCATCACCACCCGTACCCGCACGGATTTCGATAAATACATTGCTATTATCTAAAGGATCCTTGGGAAGAAGTAACTTTTGTAATTCAAGTTCAAGTGTTTCTTTTTGTTCTTCGAGCTCTTTG
>JBCDBX010000096.1:0-6428 GCA_039182865.1 Pseudomonadota bacterium | reverse complement strand
TTAAAGCAATATCTCAAGACGTTCCTATATCTATCGAAATGATTGGTCAAACTTATGGCTCTAGGGATATACCTATTCGTGCTCGCGTTGATGGGACCTTGGAAAGCATGAATTTTGAAGAAGGTCGCAATGTGACTGAAGGACAACTTTTATACACGATCGACACGCGGCCATTCGATGCAAAAGTCGTAGAAGCTGAGGGAGGAGTGTCTGAAGCGATGACCGCTTTGACAAAGGCTAAGAGTGATCTCGATAGAATCGAACCACTAGCGGCAATAAATGCTGTTAGTCAACAAGACCTGGATTCCGCACAAGCTCAATTTGAGGCAGCCCAAAGTGGTGTGCAAGTGGCAAAAGCAAGATTAGAGCAAGCCAATATTGAATTAGGTTATACAAAGATTCTTGCGCCTATTTCAGGTCGCATAGGCTTGACCAATGCCAAAATAGGTGAATATGTAGGAAAAGATCCTAACCCTGTCATTCTTAACTATGTCTCCCAGACAGACCCAATTCGAGTGAAGTTTTCGGTTAATGAAAGAGATTACTTAAGATTTGCGCGCAGTCTTATTGGTAAAAATAGAGAACAAGAAATCGATAAACAACATCAGCGAAGCCCGCTTAAATTGATTTTGGCCGATGGCACTGAATATGAATATCCAGGGAAAGTGACAAGTTATGAAGCAGCGATTAATCCTGCCACAGGAACATTAACGCTAGAAGCTGATTTTCCAAATCCCGATACTCTGATCATTGCGGGGCAATTTGCACGACTGATTGGTGTTATTGAGATTCGAGAAGACGCGATTCTTATTCCAGAAAAAGCCGTCAGTGAGTTACAAAGTAATTTTCAAGTCTTTGTGGTTGACGAGAGTGGTTTAGTAAATGTTCGCGAAATAAAGCTTGGCCCACACTATGAAACAATGGTCATAGTTGAAGATGGATTAAAAGTGGGTGAGCAAGTGGCGGTGGATGGGATATTAAAGTTGCGAAATGGTATGACAGTCAAGCCCGTGTCTGCTTCGGTTAACTAAATTATTTTATGTGCCAGTTTATGAACAACATATTTCAAGGCACACAAACAAATGGCTGAGTTCTTTGTAAGACGACCAATAGTTGCCATGGTGCTTGCAATCTTTATTGTAATCCTTGGCCTGACAGCCTTGGGGAAGTTGCCCATTGCGCAGTATCCTGAAATTACTCCTCCCATAGTTTCTGTTTCTGCGTCATACACAGGCGCTAACGCAGTCAATGTCGAGCAATCAATCACGACACCCATTGAGCAAAAAGTTAATGGTGTTGAAAATATGATTTATATGGAGTCCGTAAACTCCAGTGATGGTCGTATGACCTTATCGGTCTCGTTTGAAGTAGGGACTGATTTAGATACTGCCACCATGCTGACTCAAAATCGAGTCTCAGAAGCAGAATCTAATCTACCTGAAGAAGCAAAGCGTCAAGGTGTGACAGTAAAGAAAAAACTCTCTTTCCCTCTATTGGTTATTTCTTTGGTTTCACCTGAAGGATCTTATGATCAAGAATTTCTCAATAATTACGCAACGATCAACATCATCGATGAGTTGTCAAGAATTCAGGGTGTCGGATTAGCAGAGGTTATCGGAGGCTTTGTTTCCGAGTACGCCATGCGTGTTTGGATTCGTCCAGATCAACTTGCAAAGTTAGGTTTAACTGTTCCGGATATAACCAAGGCGTTACAAGAGCAAAACGTATTGGTGCCTGCAGGTAAGTTAGGGAGTGAACCAGCACCAGAAAATACTGAATTTACTTTTACTGTAGAAACGGCAGGTCGTTTTCAAGATGCCGAAGAATTTGGACAAGTTGTTGTCAGGTCTAATCCAGACGGTTCTCAGGTCTTACTTAAGGATGTTGCAAGAATCGAGTTGGGTACACAGAACTATTTGCTAAGAACAAGATTGGATGGGAAAGACACGGCTGTTTTGCAAATTTTTCAACTACCCGATGCAAATGGATTAGATGTCGCCGAAAAAGTCTTTGCGGCCATGGATCGAGTATCGCTAAAATTTCCTGACGATATGGAATATGTCGTTGCATTGGATACAACGAAACCAATATCTGCAGGTATTCGCGAAATTGTCATCACTTTGTTTCAAGCAGTAGGGTTAGTTGTCCTCGTTGTTTTTATATTCTTACAAAATATCCGTGCGACTTTAATTCCAACGTTAACGGTCCCTGTTTCTTTAATTGGTGCGTTAGCAGTTTTTCCATTACTTGGTTTTTCTATTAATACACTTTCATTGCTTGGCCTTGTTCTGGCGATTGGTATCGTTGTCGACGATGCGATTGTGGTGGTAGAACTGGTGGGTGCAAAAATTGAAAAAGGAATGGCACCTAAGGAAGCCACTATTGAAGCTATGAAGGAAGTATCGGGGCCTATTGTGGCAACATCACTTTCCTTGATTGCGGTTTTTCTTCCTGTTGCAGCAATGAGTGGCATCACAGGGATGTTGTATCAACAATTTGCGATCACGATAGCTGTCGCTGTTGCAATATCCTCAATCAATGCGTTAACACTAAGTCCTGCACTTGCTTCTTCTTTGCTTAAACCACCAAGTGAGAAGAAGAGCTTTTTAGATAAATTCTTTGCTGCTTATAACCGTGGGTTCCAATATGTCACTGACAAAGTAATGAAGGTGACCTATTTTTTTACCCAACATATAAAAATTTCGCTTCTTGCGCTTTTGGGTTTGTTGCTGGGTGTGGTCTTTCTTTTCAGTGCAGTTCCTTCTGGTTTTGTACCAGAAGAAGATCAGGGATATTTAATGGCGGCCGTTATTTTACCTGATAGTGCTTCTTTACAACGAAGTGATAAGGCCTTAAAACAAGTAGAGGCGATATTGTCTGATTTTGAGGCAATTGAGAATGTAACCTCGGTGGCTGGCTATAATATTGTAACTGGCACCATCCAATCCAATGCCGCCATGGTATTCATTCAGCTTAAAGACTGGGAAGAAAGACAGTCAGCAAAAGATCATGCCCAAAATGTGGCACGAAGAATCAATGCAAGATTAGCTACGGAGGTTGTCAGTGGTATGGCCTTTGCATTTGGCCCGCCCGCTATACCAGGTTTAGGTACCGGAGCTGGTTTCACTATGATGTTGCAGGATAGAAGTGGACAAGCGCCTTCTTATTTAGCGCAACAGACCCAAAAGTTTATTGCGGCCGCGAATCAACAGCCAGAAATTTCAAATGCAAATAGTATGTTTCGTGCTAATGCACCACAAATTTATTTGGATATTGATAAAGCTAAAGCTTTAAAGCTGGGCGTTAGCTTATCAGATCTAAATTCGACAATAGGTGCATTTTTGGGAGGAGCTTATATTAATGACTTTAATCGCTTTGGACGTTTATACAAAGTATATGTCCAAGCAGAACCGGAATATCGTGTCGATGAAGAGTCTATACGTTCTTTCTTTGTTAGAAATAAAGATGGAGATATGGTGCCGCTGTCGACATTAGTTGAGACAAGTCGAGTGTATGGGCCAGAATTTACCAATCGTTTTAATTTGTATCGTTCGGCGGAAGTTAGTGGTCAAGCATCTGCTGGTTATAGTTCTGCCCAAGCACTGCAAGCATTGGAGAGAGTAGCGGCTGAAACATTACCTCCCGATATGTCCTATGCCTGGACAGATATGTCTTATCAGGAAAAAGAATCACAAGGTAGTGGTGCTATTGTTTTTGTGATGGCGCTGCTTTTTGTGTTTCTAATTTTGGCAGCCCAATATGAGAGTTGGACCTTGCCGTTATCCGTTCTATTAGGAACACCTATTGCAATCTTTGGCGCAATGGGCGCTTTGTATGTTGCGCGTTTATTAAGTGAAAGTTATGTCAACAATGTCTTTGCGCAGATCGGCTTAGTCATGCTGATTGGTATGGCTGCGAAAAATGCAATCTTGATTGTTGAAGTAGCTAAAGTAGCTACAGATAAAGGAATGGATGCGGTTGAGGCCGCCATGTCTGCCGCAAAACAGCGGTTCAGACCGATTCTCATGACATCATTCTCATTTATTTTAGGTGTTCTTCCTTTGCTTGTTGCTAGTGGTGCAGGTGCGGAAGCTAGAAAAGTAATTGGAATGGCGGTCTTTGGTGGAATGTTTGTTGCCACTGTCGTGGGTGTGTTAATTGTGCCTGCCTTGTTTGTATTGATCGAGAAAACGTTTTCAAAGAAAACAAAATCTTCTGACAATGACACTTCAAAACAACATGCTTAAGATTAGATTAGCTTGTTGTGGAATTGTGCTGTTAATTATTCAAGCTTGTGCATTGGGGCCTGAATATACCAGGCCTGAATTTGACGTACCTAATGAGTTTGTTGGGTCTGACGCACAGCAAACTTCTTTTGCGAATCTTGAGTGGTGGAATTTATTTCAAGATACACAATTACAAGATTTAATTAATACGGCATTAGAGGAAAATAAAGATCTGAATATTGCCTTATCTCGTATAGAAGAAGCGCGCAAGTTAGTGACTGTCGTCCGAGCGGATCAATTTCCCACGGTCGATGCTAATGGTAGTGTTGGGCGCGGACGTCAAAGCCGAGAAATACTGCCAGGTGCGGATACTGACGATAATTATTTAGCTACACTTGATTTGGCGTATGAGGTAGATGTATGGGGGAAACTAAGGAGGGCAACCCAAGCGCAATTGGCAGAGTTACTTGCGACAGAAGCGGTTTATAAAACGATTACCATTTCATTGATTGCTGAAGTTGCATCAACTTATTTTCTTTTACTAGATTTGGATAACCAGTTAATCATTTCGCAGGAAACCTTGGACTCACGCCAAGAAAGTTTAGAAATTATGGAGGCAAGATTTTCTAAGGGAACCATACCAGAGCTCGATTTGAATCAAGCTCAAATTGAAAAAGCGGATGCAGAAATTTCTACCACAATCTTGCAAAGACAAATCGTTCAAACAGAAAATGGCTTGAGAATATTATTAGGTCGAAATCCTGGACCGGTAAAGCGTGGTAAAAATTTAACGCAGCAGACTTTTCCTCCAGATATTCCAACAGGGCTCCCTTCAGAGCTTTTGCAAAGAAGACCAGATCTCATTTCGGCAGAAGAACAACTCAAAGCGCAAACCGCCAGAATAGGAGTGGCCGAAGCTTTGCGTTATCCATCATTCTCATTAACTGGGCAATTTGGTTATGAAAGCACAGAGCTTTCAGATTTGAATTCAAGTGATGCGCGTACCTGGAATCTTTTTGGAGGAGTACTGTTTCCGATTTTTAATGCTGGTCGTTTGAGTGCTCAGGTTGAGATAGAGATTGAAAAAATGAAGCAAGCACAATTACTTTACGAACAAACTTTTCAACAAGCTTTAAGAGAAGTTGAAAATGCGTTGATTGCTATAAGAACATTTCGCCAGGAATACGAATTAAATGAGCAGCAATTGGTCGCTGCAAAAAATGCTGCGCGCTTATCAAGGGCTCGGTATGACGGTGGCGTAGTGGATTATTTAGAAGTATTAGATTCCGAGCGTACATTATTTCGCGTGGAATTAAGCGAATCGGAGGCGTTACAACAGTATATAAACGCAGTAGTCGATCTATACCAGGCGCTTGGTGGAGGATGGGACAGCACGGCTTTTTATAAATAATAATGATGGAGTATCAAAATACTTACAATTGGTGTGTATTATGGTTCTATAGTAATGTGTTAGATGTTAAAGCGAACTAAGTGAGATAAAAAAATATGAAAAAGGTACTTATTGTTCTAATTATATTGATAGCAATCGTAGCAGCAGGTGTTTACTACGTGCTAGGCAATCTTGACAGTATTGTAAAGTCGGCGATTGAGAAAAATGGTTCTGAAGTGACGGGCACTTCGGTTGATGTAGGAAGTGTAAGTATAAAGTTAACAGAAGGGTCGGCCACAATTGACAACTTTAAAGTAGGTAATCCCAAGGGGTTTGATAGTGATTACTTATTTAGTATGAATAAAACAAGAGTGCAGATTGATACCAGTCGATTGTCTACAGATCTTATTGTTATCAAAGAAGTGTTATTAGATGGTCCTTCTATCAACTATGAATTAAGTGCGAATGGAAGTAATGTTGATGCAATTAAGAAAAATGTTGAGTCATCTTCTTCAGGTAGTTCTTCCTCTGAAAGTAGTAGCGGAAGTTCCGGACCCAAAATCATCATCCAAAACTTAGTCATTCAAAACGGTGAAGTGATGGCCTCATCTAGCATGGTCAAAGGCCAAACTTTAAAAACTAAATTACCTCGAGTTCAAATGACCAATTTGGGAGGAAGTTCTGGGGGTACTTCAGAAGAAATCTCGAAACAAATCATTGATGAGTTACTTCAACAGATTGGTGCAGCTGCTAAGAACTTAGATTTAAGTAAATTGATGAACACTGAGATGCTTGAAAAAATGGGTAAAGAC
>JBCDBX010000095.1:0-6468 GCA_039182865.1 Pseudomonadota bacterium | reverse complement strand
TAGTCATCCATACGTTGATTAAGTAATTCAACAAACTGGTTGCGATATTCTCCAGGTCCACTCGCATCGACACGATTGCTTTGCACTAAATTTGCTAAAGAGACACCAAGGGCGTTGATAAATCGTATACGCTCTTCTTCTTCTAGCTCGCCATAAGTCATGCGATCAACCAAATGAAGGGAGAATGCTAGATATTCAGTGATAACATCTAAACGTTGAGCTTGAGTATTTGTTTCAAAACCTTCATTCTCAAGATTCAAGCAACCATCGGCCGCAAGTAGCCAAACATTACTGCTGATGGCAGATGCAATTTGTTCAGGGCTACGTTCTCGGTTTTTTTGATTCCATTTGGCTTTGAGCCTGGCCATGTATAGTCCTTTCTGAAGATTGAACTTGTATTTTTATCTTTAGACTATTATACAGATTAACTATGTTTACGAATTCGCTTTGTACAATAGTTCAGCGTAACTGCAATATTGCCGATGCAAAATATGCGGCTAACTATACTTTGTGTACCTATCTTATGAAGATGCGTGAATTCTGTCGTTGGGATAAGGGTTATTCATACAATGAGTTAATGCCAAAAGAAGAAGTTGGTGAGTGGGTGTCGCAGCGTGAGTCACTGTGGGATCAGCTAGAAGAAGAGAGTTATGCGCCAATTAAAATTGATGGTCACGCTTTTGATCCTTTTGAGACGGAAGCAATTAATTCAGCATTATTACCTAAAGGCATGGTCTACAGTGGAGGGATAGGGGCTCGTTGTGCGCCTCATTTTTTTCTTGGCAAATTACTTTCAAGCGAAGTGCATGATAACCATCAGGTCATTGTTTCATCAGAAGAATGTGCGCGTGATTTAGGCGCGCCTCCTGCGATGACCTTAGGCAATACAATATTCATCCGTAGAGAATCTATTCGCAGAATGTTATGGGAAAAAATGCAAGAGTGGCGGTGGCATAAAATAGAAAACCCAATGAGTAAGGCATTTTCATTCTATGATTTTGATAACGACACTGAAGCAGCATTGGATGAGATGGCTGAAGTTGAGTTGAATTCAATCATCTTACATGAAAAAGGAGAGATTAATACAACTCATGTTTTAGGGCCTGCTTGGAAGGAATATCTTGCTACACTAAATAATGCACGTCTGGAATTAATGTTGCGAAGTGCAAAAGATTTATTTGCTGATGCTTCCATCACATTACCTGCGTTAATTGCAGAGAATAATCTGGCATCGATTCATTTTTTTGCTGGCAATATGTCGTCTTTGCGGAAACAATTAAGTCCTTCATTTCAAGCAAGCTATCAAACTTGGCGTTCAACTGAAGATATTAGATCATTAAGTGAATGGGCTGATAACAGTGCTAGACACTGGCAAGAAGTGCTTATGCTTATACTTGCTTCTCAAAATAAAACTGACAAAGAAATTGAAAAATTACTCGAAGAAAGTACTCTATAAATGAGTGATAGTAAATTAGTGACTATCAAAGAAGTAAAAGAGAATTCTTTCGTATTTGAAAAAAGAAATGCACTAAGTCAAGATTTTTGCTTAGACGCGATTGCACGATTTGAACTTAATGAAGAAGATCAGTATGAAGGACGAATTGGTCAGCTAGCAGATCAAAATATCAGTATCAAACGTTCGACGGACTTAGTCGTAAGCGGTAAGCAGCACTGGCATGATGTAGATCGCGCACTGTTTAAATCTCTTGGTATCGCAATTCGAGAGTTTCGCCATCAGTTCCCATTCTTTAGTGGTCCATTTAAGGATATGGGTTATGGTTTGCAGCGCACCAATCCGGGTGAGTTTTATCACTGGCATATCGATGGAGGTAGTCATGAATTTAGTCATCGCCAACTTGTCGCGATCTGGTATCTAAATGATGTTGAAGGGCCGGGAGGTGAAACTGAGTTTTTATTTCAGGACATTAAAATTAAGCCAGAGCAAGGAAAATTATTAATATTCCCGCCTTTTTGGACACATGAACATCGTGGAGCAACTCTAGAAGCAGGTGTTAAATATATTGCGACAACTTGGGTAGTTTTTGCCTAATGGCAAAATTTATTCTTCGTTCTCCTAAATCTGATAAAGAGTTTGAGCAGTACTTCTATTTTCGATGGCAGCAATTGCGAGAGCCATTAAAATTGCCACGTGGCAGTGAGCAAGATGATCTTGAAGATCAAGCGTTCCACTGTATGGCGATCATGCCCAATCAAAAGATTATTGGAGTGGGTAGAATTAATCATGAATTGAATAATGCGATGCGCATTCGTTATATGGCAGTCGATCAAACTGTTCAATCTAAAGGAGTGGGTAGCGCAATTCTGCAAAAGCTGATCGAGTATGCAAAACAAAAACATGCAAAAACATGTTGGCTGAATGCCAGAGAAAAAGCTTGTACCTTTTATTTAAAACAAGGTTTTGAAATTCAAGATAAGATCGAGTCCGATCTGAATATTCCTCATTTTAGGATGGAAAAGAAAATATAGGTGAAAATATTCTTCTCACTAGCCATCAAGTTGATATATCGATGAAGCCTTACTTATAGATAGATCGCATTAATCTTCTGTGAATGTTGTTTGCGTGATATCACCTTCAGTATCGATGTCAACAGAGCCTATATTAGGTAGTTTCTTAAGAATATAGGCGGCCATTAAGGTTGCCATTTTCTCATTTTCAGTGTGCACAGAAGTTAAGATCCTGTCGGCTGCAATCTGACAACGCTGTATATTATCCGGGCTATCTACCCATGAACGGCTCATCTGCCACCCTGAATCCATGTCAGTGTCCATTTTGTTAAAAAACTCTTCAGCTTCAACTAGCATATAATCTGGAACTTCAATAGGAATAGTTTTTTCATCAATAATGACTTTAAGTATCATCTAAGCAATCCTTAGCCAAAGGAATTAATTATATGCTGATTCAGTTAAAAAACGTATTAGGTCAAAAAGAGTTGTTGGCCGTTCAGGATTTGCTCAATGATGCGACTTATATTGATGGAAAATTAAGTGCTGGAAGTGTTGCTGCTCAAGTTAAAAATAATCAAGAAGTTGATAGCGCTGATAAAAAAATAGATCAACTAAATCAAATTGTAATGGGAAATCTGGTTAGGCATAAAACATATCAGCGGGCAGTGTTGCCAAATAACATTGCAAGTCCCTTTTATGCTCGTTATGAAATAGGTATGGGATATGGGGAACATATTGATGATCCCATCATGGGAACAGATCAACGCTACCGCTCCGATATTGCCATTACAGTATTTTTAAATTCGCCAGACGAATATGAAGGGGGTGAACTTTGTATTCAAACTGAGGTTGGTGAGCAGAAAATAAAGTACCCTGCGGGTGATGCGGTGCTATATCCAGCTACTACTCGACATCAAGTAGCGAAAGTAACGCAAGGGAAAAGATTAGTTGCAGTCACTTGGGCACAAAGCTTAATCAAAGACATTGAACAACGAGATTTGCTTTATCAATTAGCATCTGCACGTGACAAGCTATTAAGAAAAAAGCCTGATGAAGAATATACCAAGCAAGTCGATTTGGTATATGTCAACTTGGTGCGTAAGTGGAGTGAATTATAAGTGGATTTAAAATCATTGATACGTGATATTCCTGATTTCCCAAAGCCTGGGATTTTATATCGTGATATCACAACCATGCTACTCAAGCATGAAAGCTTGAGTTATATCATTGAATATTTTGTGAATGAGTTAAGCGATCATGATATTGATTATGTGGTTGCAATTGAATCACGTGGTTTTATATTTGGTGCGCCACTGGCACTAAAATTACAAGCGGGGTTTGTTCCCGTACGTAAACAAGGTAAGTTACCTGCCGAAGTTCACTCGCATGAATATCAACTTGAATATGGAACAGATACGTTAGAAGTTCATCAAGATGCAATTCAGCCAGGAAGTAAAGTTTTAATTGTAGACGATGTAATAGCCACAGGTGGAACAGCGGCTGCAGCAGCACAATTAGTCAAAAAGCTACAAGCTGATCTAATAAGTTTTGCTTTTATAATCGAACTCTCAGATTTAAACGGGCGCTCTAAATTAAATGATATACCGGTCTGTACTATTGTCCAGTATTAAATATTTCAGAATTGAGAAGCACCACAAATTAAGTCTTTAAATGATTTTAATAAGTCTGAGGTTGATTCTGTTCCCCTGCTGCTTCTCTGGCTTGTTTTTGGAGTTCATCTATAGAAGGAATTCGTTCTTGATCAGTCTCACAACCTTTGTCTTGTGCAGCGAGCAATAAGTGATTATGTCGCTTAATTAAAGCATCAACTTCGATTTCATCAGCCTCACTGAAATCCATAAAGAACCATGGCACCAGAAGAAAAGCACCAGCAATTCCCAAACCTACATTACTTCCAGTTTTACTTGCGCCTGGGAAGCGCTCCAGTATCTCAGTTTCGAGATTCTCCATCTCAGAATTTAGCCTAGCACAAGATTTATCTTCATCACCGGGCTGATATGTCTGCATGGGTTGTGGGTGTCGTCCGGCGCAGCCCGAGATTGTGATTGTCGTAAATATTAGAACTGCAGAAATCGAAATTACAGTAAAGTTAGATAAAATTGTTTTCACTTAATTCTCCAGACCAAATTCAATATATATTAAATGCTAGTTGCAATCATATTAAATGGCAATCTTAATATTATAAAGCGTCAAATATAAGCGATGGAAGACTTTCTGCAAAATAGTCCAGGTATATATTGAATTAGAAAAAATTAAAAAAGCTGCTCACATGATATGGTGATTAAAATGAAACTTTACTGATGTTGAATCCATTTGTATATTAGCGTGACCAGGCTTTTGGTTATCTTCTTTGAATGCGTTCAGTGATGGGTAGTATGGATTTATTTTACGAGTTGGTAATTTGCCAGGCAATTGCAAAGTCCCATTCGAATGGCGCTTGCTTTGAATCAGCGTTAACTTGAATTAGGTAATTGCTGTTAGGCTCTAGCATAATTGAAATATTTTCTGAATTATTTACTTCACTTGCCGATTCGGCAACTAATGTTTTAGAGTCTCCATTAAGTGAATAAAGACTCAAGTTGAGGTTATAAAACTTAGATTTTCCAGGGAAGTAAATGGTTTTGCCTTTATTTATATCTACGTTCCAGACTAAGGAAACAGATAGACTGCTTGGACTAGAGTCAGTAGAGAAGAAATACGAAGACGTTTTACTTTCATCTCCAAATGAAGGGTCATAATCAAATCCGTATTTTGAAATAGCTCCTTTGTTTTCAGGATGATCTTGTTTATTGTTTTGTTCGCCTCCAGAAATTATTTTATAGCTATTGTGGATATTTAATTGTCCGGCTCCATAACGAATATCCAATCCATTGGTTGAGTGATATTTTTGTTCACCTCGATAGTCAGTAATATTATTTAAAGTATCATCTTTAAGCTTAGTGCTGTTATTTGTTTTTTTGTCTGCACCCGCCATTAATGCAGCTTTGATAACTTCTGAGCGTTCGGCATTAAATATCATGTCACCCTTTCGATTTTTTGTATATTTTTCTTCAGGGTCTGTTGATAGTTCAGGATTGTTGTGACCTGTTTCAATCAGCAATGCAATGGCCGAAGCTACAATGGGCGTTGCCGCACTGCTAGTACCAACTGGGACTACAAGGTGAGGCCTTGTTCTGCCTGCAACATAAGTTGTGTCTAATAATTTTGTGCTTCTGCCGTTCTTGCCATCCGTTTTGCCTGCGGCAATCACATTAAATGCTGCACTCAGCATAGGTGAGTTGGTAGTGGCATTATTCTTAATGCCGACTGCCTGAATAAATTCATCTCGGTTAATTACCCAATCAATTCTTTTGAGGATATTTAAAACCGTACTTTCATTTTCAACTCCTCCAATCCAGCTATGATTAGCAATGCGATCATTTACAGCTTTTGGTTCTAAGGTGCGACGATCTGCATTTAGATAACCTGTAGTGAGCCAGTCGTTAGTCGAGTAACAATTTGCTTCTTTAATACCTTTAGCAAGAGCATTATTACCAAAAAATAATTTTCCAGATCCAGTTGCATGTCCCGAATAAGGGCCGAGTGCTAAGGGGCTAGATTGGTCAATAATAATCTTATTTTTGAAAGCGGGATTTTCTATATTGGGCATATAAGCAGAGTTTTTACCGCTTGGTTCTGCTTGAGCGACTACTACGCCTTTGCCCGTTGGGGTTTTGGATCCAAGTTCTTGGATTAGTAGTTTATAACCAATATCTTTCTTGTAATCTGCCAGTGCAATACTAGATAGTGCGTTAAAGAATATGAATATCACTAGATGCTTAAACATAAGGCTGGAAATTATATCTGGAATAAATTTTTAGTGTTCCAGGCATAAAAAAAGCCGCGTTTCATGCGGCTTTTTGAAACATAAATGTTACCAAGTTTAAGCGTGAGAACCTTTCTCTTCATGAGCTTCATCGACGACTTCCATAGCAATTTTTG
>JBCDBX010000094.1:0-6572 GCA_039182865.1 Pseudomonadota bacterium | reverse complement strand
GGCAAGGTCTAAAGTGCATTCAGGTTTTGCAATGGCCTGTGCAAAGGGATATAGATTAACAATTACTAAATCGATGGCATCAATATTGTGCTCTTGCATAATATCTTCATCGATATCTGCACGACCCAGTATTCCACCATGTACTTTGGGATGTAGTGTTTTAACACGACCACCCATTATTTCTGGGAATTTAGTATGTTCGCTTACATCTGTCACTGATAGTCCTGCTGCACTTAATTGTGCCGCAGTACCACCAGTTGAAAGGATGTTAACACCAGCTTGGTTTAGCTCTTTGGCAAACTCTTGAATGCCCGTTTTATCTGAAACACTAATCAGCGCACGCTGAATTTTGTGTTTTTGTCTCGAGGGCATATAGTTTGTTTAGCGTATATCGTAGTGCTTTAATTTTTTTCGTAAAGTACCGCGATTTAGACCAAGGCATTTAGCAGCTTTTGTTTGATTGCCACCACAGTAATTCATTACTGACTCAAGTAATGGCTTTTCAACTTCTTCAAGGACTAGACGATATAAGTCGTCAGGAGCGTGACCATCTAACTTGCTGAAATATCCTTTTAAAGAATCTGCAACAGATTCACTTAGTGTTTGGCTTGGAGCTACAGGGTGTAACTCAGAAACATTTAAATTTGTAACAGGGCTTGTCATGCAACTTTCTCCATTATTAATTCTGCACTATGCAAGTAATTGCGAACCATATTAAATTGGCTATCTGCGTTGTCTACAGTACATACCTCTTTTTTGAATTGTTGTGAGTCTGGGTAACTATTGAGATACCAGCCTATATGTTTGCGTGCAATACGCACTCCGTTTTCCTTGCCATACAAGGAATACAATTCATTGAGGTGAGTCAATATTATTGTTTGCATTTCCGTTGAAGACGGATCTGCTATTTTTTTATTATTCTTTAGATAGTGGTTGACTTCGCTAAATAGCCACGGACGGCCTTGTGCCGCACGCCCGATCATAATCGCATCTGCGTTGGTAATTGCCAAGACTTTTTTTGCTTTTTCCGGAGAATTAATATCGCCATTAGCGACCACAGGAATACTAATTGATTTTTTAATCTTGAAAATAGTGCCGTATTCTGCTTGGCCTTTGAAGCGGCACTCTCTTGTTCTACCATGCACAGTTAACATTTGAATTCCACAATTTTCAGCTATTTTTGCAATCCGAACACCATTACGATTGTGTTTATCTGTGCCTGTTCTAATTTTAAGAGTGACGGGTACATCAACAGCATTTACAACGCTATCAAGAATTTTTTTAACGAGTTCTTCATCGCCTAATAATGCCGAGCCTGCCAATACCTTACATACTTTTTTTGCCGGACATCCCATATTGATATCTATGATTTCCGCACCTTGTTGCACGTTAAACTGGGCAGCTAGTGCGAGTTGTTTTGGATCGGACCCCACAATTTGCACCGCTCGAGGCGAGTCTTCAACGCTATGTAAACGTCTTAGCTGTGATTTCTTACTATTCCATAGTTGATTATTAGCACTTACCATTTCTGTCACACTGTATCCTGCTCCCAATTTTCGGCATATTTTGCGAAATGGAAGATCGCTAATACCTGCCATAGGTGCAAGAAACACATTGTTAGGAATGTTATAGGAGCCAATATTCATTAAATTTTTTATAGGAATTCGAAATCGTAACTTACGACTTGCTCGCCAGTATCCTGAAGTTCAAGCTGAATTGATATAGGTGTATTGGGGGGTAGTATAGTGTCTTGGTTCCATTTATTGCCAAGATACTGATTAGCATCAAATAGCCTAGCTGAGATAACGCTGCCTGAAATATCGAGAAAACGTAGCTGAATAATAGGATAACTTTGAGGATAGTCGGCACGATTAACAATTGTGAGCGTTGCCATCAAAGCATTATCTTCATGCGGATGGGTATGAACGCTACGGTTCAAAATTTCAATTTTATCTGGTGTGCTGGCAACATGTTCTACGCAAGTCAACCAACTACATATAGTTGATTTCCAGCCCATAGGAAAAGTATTTGGCTTGTAGACTGCTATTAGCTGAACTGCTAGCACACTCAATAATAACCAAATGAGGATTATCCCCAGCACTTGATATCTAGAAGCTGATGTTGGCTTGTCAACAAGATTTGAAACATCATCAGCAATGATATCTGGAATTTCAGATTCTTCTTGATCGAAGGTTTGATTGAACAAGTTTTGTATATTTTCTTCAGACGGGTTTTCTTCTCTTATTTCGATAGTTTCATCAATTAAGCCTAAATCATCTTTAGATAGCTTGTCTTGTTTGATGTCTGATGAAGGCTCTTCAAGAACAACATCAATTTCGGGAGGTGTCGAAGGTTCCTGGAATAAGTGAGGGCGAGCATCAAACACATGTTCGCAGATACCGCATCGAACCATGCCTGCTGCAATCACTAATTGCTGACCGGTAATACTAAAAGCGGCGTTGCAGTTGGGGCATCGAGTATACATTAATAATAAAAGAGTAATTATTCTATCTTATACAATTAGAACTATTTTATCATCTCAACATAAATGAGATAGCTGACCAACCTTGATTACTGCTAGTATCTAAATGTATAAAGTTTGTTGTGTAATGTTGAATTATTGAGTCTACTTGATCATTCAAGATGCCGGATACCAATAGCACTCCACTCGGTTTTAAATGCTGAGCGAATTTGTCTCTTAGTTCAAATAAAGGGGCTGCTAAAATATTCGCTATAATCATATCGGCGTGAATATTGTCTAAAATATTAATGTTTCCAATCGTAAAGAACCTGTTTGCCAAGTGGTTCTTCTCAATATTTTGATGAGTTGCAGTAATCGCTTGAGGATCTATATCAACAGCATAAACGTGATTTGCATTAAGCAATGCGGCTGCCAATGCAAGTATTCCACTCCCGCAGCCAAAGTCAATAATATCTAAATCATCTAACTTAGTTTGGCTAAGCCAGCATAAGCAAAGATGAGTAGTTGGATGGTGACCAGTGCCAAAAGCTAACCCTGGGTCTAGTTGTATGCTAAGGCCTTGCGGTGCTGGATTATCTTCCCATGAAGGATAAATCCATAAATCACCAAATTGCATAGCGTTGAATTGCTGCTGAAATTTTTCTTGCCATCCCTCATCGCGAATTTGTTCAACGATTATTTGTGACCCCACCGCAGTCTCATTAAACAAAGCTTTGCTGGCTAACTTGATTTCTTCTTCCGAGACAAAATGTGCTTGTATGTACAATGAAGACCATAAAGGATGGTCGCCAATGGGAGGTTCTAAAATCGGTTCGTCTTCAGCATCGAGATAAGAAATGCTGACGGCGCCGCAGTTAAATAATAATTCCTCTACACGTTCAACTGCTGAAGCATTAGTTTGTATGCGTAGTTGGTGCATACAGTCTTACTTCTCGGATTCAAGTAGCCTTTCTAAGTAATGAATATCCATTTGTCCTTCGCAGAACACAGAGTCATTCATTAGGCGATACTGCAAAGGTATGTTGGTTTTGATACCATCTATAATCATTTCTTGTAAAGCGCCACGCATGCGTTGTATGGCGGTTGCACGATCTTCACCATGAGTGATTAACTTCCCAATCATCGAATCATAGTTGGGCGGAACTGTGTAATCACTGTAAATATGAGAATCGACACGCACGCCTAAACCACCTGCGCTATGGTAGCGAGTAATTTTCCCGGGGCTAGGGATAAAACTATCAGGATCCTCTGCGTTCAAACGACATTCGATTGAATGACCTGATAGTTTAATATCTTCTTGTTTTAAGCTAAGTGGTTGACCTGCTGCAATTAAAAGTTGTTGCTTAACAATGTCTACACCTGTGATGTATTCACTCACCGGATGTTCGACTTGAACACGTGTATTCATTTCAATGAAATAGAATTCGCCGTTTTCAAATAAGAATTCAAACGTACCTGCACCTCGATAACCAATATGTTTGCAAGCATCGGTGCAGCGTGTACCAATATCCATGCGTTGCTGCTCCGTGAGACCTGGTGCAGGCGCTTCTTCAATCACTTTTTGATGACGGCGCTGCATTGAGCAATCACGCTCACCTAAGAAAATTGCATTACCGTGAGTATCGGAGAGGACTTGTATTTCAATATGGCGAGGTGTTTCTAAAAACTTCTCCATATACAGCGTGTCGTTATTAAATGCCGCTGCCGCCTCCGCGCGCGTTAATGCGATTGCATCCGAGAGTTCTTCATCACTCCTGACGATTCTCATTCCACGACCGCCACCGCCGCCAGCAGCTTTTACAATCACAGGGTAGCCAATTTCATTTGCCAATTTAGAATTTGAGGAAAAGTTATCAGTCAATGACTCGGGAGATCCTGGGACACAAGGCACTCCTGATTCTTGCATGGCTTGTTTCGCAGAAATCTTATCACCCATCTTACGAATAGTTTCTGCTTTGGGGCCAATAAATATAAATCCACTGGTTTCAACTCTTTCTGCAAAATCATCATTTTCTGATAGGAATCCATAACCAGGATGTATAGCAGTTGCATCTGTCACTTCTGCAGCGCTGATGATGGCTGGGATGTTTAAATAGCTTTCAGTCGAAGGGGCTGGGCCAATACACACAGATTCATCAGCAAGCTTTACATGCTTTAAATCACGATCAACTGTGGAATGAACGGCAACAGTTTTGATACCAAGTTCGCGACATGCGCGTAAAATTCTAAGCGCAATTTCACCGCGATTGGCGATAAGAACTTTTTCTAACATAAGAATAAATTATTCGATCACAAATAATGGTTGATCAAACTCAACAGGTTGACCATTTTCGGCTAGTACTGCTTTAACCGTTCCAGCTTTATCACTTTCAATTTGATTAAGCATTTTCATCGCTTCGATGATACACAACACATCACCTGGTTTTACTTGTTTGCCTACTTCTGTAAAGGCTGCTGCGCCGGGTGAAGGTGATTCATAAAAAGTACCAACCATGGGTGATTTAATCTGATGTCCACTGACTGTATCTTTTTCTACTGAGGGGTTTTCTGTATCAGCGATAACCGCAGCGGCTGGAGTGGGTGCAACCGCACTTGCCGCATATTGCACAGGCATCATGGGAGCATTTGCGCTTGCACGACTAATACGTACAGACTCTTCGCCTTCTTTAATTTCTATTTCACTCATGCCAGATTCTTCTAGCAGCTCAATTAATTTTTTTACTTTCCGAATATCCATAAATTTTATTTTGTTAGTTGTTGATTGGCAGCGCTGATTGCAAGTTGATAACCGAGAGTGCCCATGCCGCTAATAACTCCTACAGCAGCATCTGAAAGAAATGAGATTTGTCGAAACTCCTCGCGAGCAAATACGTTTGAGATGTGTATTTCGATAAAAGGAATGGCCACGCCCAAAAATGCGTCTCTCAGGGCAATACTGGAATGCGTGAATGCGCCTGGATTGATGATAATGAAATTAGTACCGTCATTTTTGGCCGCATGAATTCGATCAATGAGTTCATGTTCAGCGTTACTTTGAAAGTTAGCTAAATCATGGCCTAGTGAGCTGGTAAATTGTGAACAACTTTTGACAATGTCATCTAGGGTTTCATAGCCATAGACTTCAGGTTCACGGGTGCCTAGCAAATTGAGGTTTGGGCCATTGAGTAACAGAATTTTGCTCATGCAAAGACTGGGCACATAGGATAAGAATTGGGTGTATTGTGCAGTAAAAGCGAATTGTGAGCAAGATCACAGAAATTCGCTGCAGATTTAAGCAGATTTTAAGAAAATCTATGTATTTCTAGCTTTGTTTTAGCGAATTTCTGCCACCATGACAGTACTTTCAGTAAATCTGTGGATATGTTTTTCAAAATTTTCTGCGTTTATAAAGCCGACTAAACGAAAGCTTTTATTCTCTATACCATTAGGTTCGTAAAATAAAAGGGCAGGTGGTCCAAATAAGCCTAAGTGCTCGAGCAAGGCCTGGTCCTGCTGATCATTATCAGTGACATCCGCTTTCACGAGAATAAAGCCATCAAGCGCATTTTGGACGTTTTCATTAGTGAAGGTAAATGCCTCGAGTTCTTTGCAGGATATACACCAGTCAGCATAAAAATCTACAAATAATGGTTTTCCCTCGTCCTGTGCTTGTAGCACGGCCTTTTCTAGACCCTCTAGACCCTTGATAGGTTGAAATGCAAGTTTTTGCTCCATTTGGTGCTGTGGGTTAATAAATACGCTTAGAGGCTTCAGTAAGCTTTGACTCCCCGCGCTGGCACCTACAAGCAATACACTTCCATATATCAGAGCGACCCACGCAATTGCTTGATTCAAGCGAGCCCAGCCGGAATGGTTCTTGTCGCCCCGTATGAATGCACCCAAATAAACGGCACAACCAATCAATAAAATACCTGATAAGACAAGGACGGCAGATTTTGGAATGACTCGGTCTAGGAACCATATGGCCATTGCTAGGAGTAAGACACCAAAGACATTTTTAATAGGTTCCATCCAGGCACCTGCCTTAGGTAAGTACTTGCCTGCAGAAGTGCCAATCAGTAGCAATGGCATGCCCATGCCGATACTCAAT
>JBCDBX010000093.1:0-6700 GCA_039182865.1 Pseudomonadota bacterium | reverse complement strand
CTTTTTTTATAATAATTGGATGTGCTTCTAACCCTGATCAACTTAAAAAAACACAAGTGTCCGCAGATAAATTCAGTGGGCATGACTGTGAAATGATCGCGAATGAATTCCAACGAAATAGCCGTCGCACTAAGGATTTGTATCGCAGCTTAAAAGAAAAGCGTGATGGCGATGTTGCTGAAACATGGGTTGCAGGCGTAATATTTTGGCCAGCACTTTTTGCGCTTGAAGGTGGTGATGGACCCGATGCAGAAGAATTTTCGCAGCTGCGCGGTGAATGGGAAGCACTTGAGCGAGCTGCTATTGAAAAAAAATGTGATATTTCTATTGTGCCAGAAGATCCAGTAGATGAAATTAAACGTGAAATTGAAGCTGAAGAAGAGGAAAGAAGAAAAAAAGCAGAAGAGGTAAAATCAAATAATCCTTACATTAAATAACTTATTCATTAATTGAAACGGAGCTAAAATTCCTTATGAAGAATCAATTTACTATATATATGTTGCTGTTAATGATTGCGATCATAGTCAGTGGTTGTGCGTCTCCTGCAAAAATGGAAAATATGACCATATCTTCAGAAAATTGGGGGCAATATGAAGGTAGTGAGCAGCTCAAGGAAAATATATTTGTAGATAATGTATCAGGCGGTTCTGGAACAAATCCGCTTTGGACATCAGAAATTAGTAGTGAAGATTTCAAACAAGCGCTAATTAACTCTTTAGCAGACGCACAATTACTGGATAAACTGTCAGAAAATAGTGACTATTCTCTAAATGCAGTATTAGTCGAAGTTGATCAGCCTATACTTGGCGCTAGTATGACTGTTACCACGATCGTTACATATTCTTTAGTGAATAATGAAACTAAAGAAGAGATATTCTATAAAGAAATTACGGCGCCCTATACTGCAGAGTGGAATGATGCATTTCTAGGAGTTGAAAGGTTACGACTCGCTAATGAAGGTTCCGCTCGCGAGAATATTAAATCTCTAATAGAAGAGTTATACGATGTTAAACTGGAATAAGTTATAAAAAATATGTTTAATAAAGTATTTAATCCTATGATATTAAAAAAAAGCCCAAATAAGGGCTCGAATACATACTATTAGGCCGTGTAAGATTGCTTAGCGAAAACTTCATTTCAGGGTAAATCAAGTTGATCTATATACCCTATACCTAAAAAATATTGTTTTGGATATTCATATCTTTTTGTTCGCATGATGGCTTTTGTCAATCGATGATTGTTCATTGCGAAAATTTCTTACAAATTTCCTTAGAAGTTCAAGTTTAACAATCTTTTCATCTCTTTTTGTTAATAAGTTATTTGTTACATTATTCATTTTCATCTCCATGTGAATCATTTTTACCGTAAAGCATCGTCCGTGTTTTTGATAAATTGCACGTGGTTAGAGCGTGACAGGGAGATTTTGTTCAAATTACTGTATAAGGATACAAATCGAAATATCTAGGAACATCATATACATAATCTGTATAAGCATGATTTTCATAGATTTTATATGTACATTATCATTTAGATAACGTATACGTAATGACGGCGTGCAGATTACTTATCTGGCATCATCGCCTATAATCTACTATGTAAACATTATTTACTCACACCTTTTTAATGGAAATAAATCTAGACACAGGCAAGCTCTACGTATTCATCCTCGGGTTCTTGTTGTTTTTCTTAATCGAAAGCTTATTTCCAAAACGCAGTTGGAATGGCTTGCGAATGCAAAGGGCATTTATTCACTCCAGTTTTGCTGTTTTGAACACGATTGTTGTTAGGTTGTTAATCTATGTGCCATTTCTGCTATGGGTAGTATTCGTGGAGGAAGAAGGGTGGGGAATTTCCCGTTGGCTAGGATTGCATGGATGGATGGAAATAATACTATCTATCGTCGTATTAGACCTATTTGATTATTTTTGGCATCGTGCTAATCATCGAGTCAGATTTCTATGGCGATTTCATAAAGCGCATCATGCTGATACCCATATGGATGTTACGACAGCGCTAAGATTTCATCCGGGTGAATTGATAATTTCTGGAATAGTCAAAGCGAGTTGGGTGGTGATTTGGGGGCCGTCAGTTATTGCTTGGTTTATATTTGAAGCATTAGTCAGTCTCTCTGCACAATTTCACCACAGTAATATTGATTTTCCTGACAAAATTGAAAAATGGTTATCACTTATTATCGTAACACCACGCTTTCATACATCACATCATCTGGTGGATAGAGAATATGGTGATTCGAATTACTCAACCATTTTTTCAATCTGGGATCATATCTTTCAAAGTTATCGTCAATCTGATTTCAATGAAAGTGAAGATAATAAAAATATTATTGGATTGCCAGAGAATAGAGACTTGGCTTTTTCATGGAAAGCATGGATTACTGAGCCATTTAATAAAAGAAACCTTAACTTGTAACAAGCACATTTGTGCCAATAACCAGGAGAACCACATGAAATATTTATTATATCTAATTATTGCTTTACCACTTGTTGTTTTTGCAGGAGAACATGCTGGCAAGTCTGCAGAGCATGGTGGCAAGGCTGCAGAGCATGGCGGCAAAGCTGCAGAGCATGGTGGCAAGGCTGCAGAGCATGGCGGTAAGGCTGCAGAGCATGGCGGCAAGGCTGCAGAGCACTCAGAGGAAGCGATAGAGAAGCTAGAAGAAGAAGACCAAGAAGATAGCAAATCTAATTAATAAACCTTCCTGTGCAAACAAATACCCCATCTACATTGAAACTAGCACTGATCAAGTCATTGTTTTGTTTTCTACTGTTTAGTTTTAGTTCTATAGGTGTTTCAGATGATTCAAGCGTGGAAACACCGGCTAGTCCTAAGAAATATTACGTAGAAGATATAAAGAAAGCGATGATGGACTACATAAGTGACAATGTAGATGAACAGGGTGTTTTTAAGTTAATCGACGATAAAACAGGTGAAGAGCTATCGCTTAGGTTTGTTGAGATACACGATCCAGTAAGGGTCATTAATAGTAGGACGTATTTTGCATGTACCGATTTTCATGTCGTTGGCAACCCAAAAAAGCTCTATGATTTAGATTTCTGGATGGCACCCCATGATGGCGTACTTAAAATTTTTAAAACCAAGGTACATAAAGAACCAAGAAAATCATTGATCTACGGTTGGTATAAGCAACCACGTTACACCTTTGTAGATGATGAGATTGTGTATCTTTATTAACGTATATTTTAAGTGTTCTTCGTATTTGTTCGAATGATAAAGGTGTCCTTGCAAGAGCATATATTTGCAGTGGATTGAATCCTATAAGTTAATCTACTGCAAAACACAGATCAATAGTGCACTTGAAGAATTAAGGCGATTTGAGAATTATTCAGTAGGTAAAATAGAAGGGCAATTAGTGATGAGTGCTAATTGCCCTTAATTATATTATTTTGAACGATTTAAACGAGCTATCTACCGTAAACATCAATTCCTGGTAGAGGTCGATGGTACTTAACTAACTCTGCATACTTAGCGCATGCATCAGCAATACCTTTCGCGCTATCAGCCGGAACACCGGCTTCATCTATTGACTGAAGAAACGCTATTGATGCCATCAACGCATGCTGAGGTTGGATGCCGCCAGTAGCACACAGGCGCCAGCCCATATCTGGGTAACCAGGGATAGCCGCGGCTTCAACTGCATGCTTGAAATACATAATGCTAAGTACTTCCATGATCTTCTTTTCACCATAACCTTCAGGTGCTTTGATAGCAGTGACTGCATTAGATGCTGTATTCATGTCTTTCGCCACTAAATTAAAGCCTGCACCAAGAACTGCTGCACGGTAGATTTCTGAGCACTCTTTATGGCGTTCGCAGACACGGTCGAAACCTTCAATTGCGATTGAGTCCAATGCCACTGCAAACTGAGCATAGTTACTTGGTGTTTCAATGTGTAATCCATGCGTATCCATCGCTTCGATGATCTTTCCAAGGTTTAGATAGTGTTGACCTTTAGCTTGTCCTGCAGCGACTAATTCTTTTTCAGCCGCTAATACTCTTTCTACCGCTTTAGGGCTCATAGTGATCATACCGATACCTGGTGTCCCCATAATGCCTTTCTGACTACATGCCACTAGCATATCGATGCCCATTTCTTCCATCGAACAAGGCATACTGCCAATTGAAGAAATACCATCGATGACAATTAAGGCAGGATGGTTGAGTTCGTCTAATAGTGCTCGAATTTTTTTAGGATCAGTTGTGACGCCGGCGGCAGTTTCGTTCTGCGGTGCCATCACCATCTTAATATGATGATCTGTGTCGTTTGCAAGAATTTCGCGCGCTTTGTCTAATGGTAAGTCATCACCAAGGTCGCATTGCAATCTAATCACCTTGCGGCCGATATTCTCAACACAGTTACCCATCGCCTGACTAAACCAGCCAATTTCCATTGTGAGGGCAACAGCTTGGTCAGAATCTTTTTCATCAGGAGTACGACAAGACCCGGCTGCCGCTTCTGTAGCTGCTGTACCTGAGCCAGTGAAGAAGATAGAACGCCCACCTTCTGGCATTCCTACTATTTTTCCATAATCTGCACGAACAGAAGCAAAGAATTTAGCAACACCAGGCCCACGCATACCTCTTGTTTGGGTAGATGAAAACTGTGTCACTAATTCTGATCCAAAAGCCGGACCGGGGGTCACGTTGATAATCTTATTATGAGGTGACCATACATAAGATTTTTCGTTAATAAAATCGACATCAGACGCTTCTAACTGATCTGTTTCGATGAGACGTCTAAGTCCGGAAAGTGGAGAAATAAATTCATTCGTCATTTTCAAGTATCCGTAGGAATTAATATATTTATGTGTCAGATATTTAGCAGAAGGCCAAATGTAAACAAACCATCCTTAAGAGGTAAACTGCTTTGATAACCCGCTTATATAGGGGTATAACTAGTCAGTTATATTGATCTGCTAACTTTTTGAGCGCTGCTACTTATAACAGCGGGCGATATTAGCATTGCAGGCAATCTGAGAAAAGTTTATGCGCCTATCATAAGAGAACTGAAGTGTACAAAATAGGCTATTTAATGAGCCAGACACCTAGAATGATCACACCTACACCTATTATGCGAGTCAGCGTGATTTTTCCATCTGCAAACAAGGTTGAGAATATGAATGAGACGATCAGACCAATAGAAATTACCGAGGTGATGGCATAGGCTGAGCTTTTCAAGGCGTAAAATGTAGCAACCCCAAAGCTTGCGCTTCCTGTTATCACAAGAACAAAATTAATGACATTACCAACCGGCGCCATTAATGCGTATTTCAGAGAACTAAGCTCGCCCGTACGAAGACCGTAATAAGAAAACAGTGTGTAAGACACGATTGTCGCAATTATTGCTAAAAACCAATTCATCGCTATTTACCTCTTATTTTTTCAACAACAGAATATTCCCTTAATTCTTTTTAAGTATTTTTGGACTAAATGATAACGACGATAATCGTTATCATGGTATCGATTTAAGTTAATTCATGTATCTTTGATATTTGATAGATAAACCAATTAGAAAAAAACTGAGTAAAAGTATTGACCATAGAGGCAGTGGAACCTCAACTTCCTCTGTGCTTAAAGCCACAGGTATTGAAAAAGAAACAAGCTCATTATTTGTAGTCTCACCGTCAATATTGATCTCTTCGCGTACAAGCCCAATATCTTCTACATACCAAAATGTTGCTATTTGGTTAGATGAAATAATTCCGTTTAATGAAATTGTCGATTGTAATTTCACTGCTTCGAAGCTTCCAGCAGCGACAGTTATCATCTCTGTGCCAACAACAGTATTACTAGAATCATAATTAAAAACAAAAGAATCTCCGTCTATCATAAATATAGCTGTTCCTGAAGAATCAATTTTTTGCCCTAAGCTAGGATTGCCATCCATGACCTTTATTGGTGGATTAAGTGTCGATCTATTCCCGTTATTTGTATCTTCTGTTCCATGAGTGAATAAACCATTCCCGTCATTTGAGAAATACTCAATGAAGCCTTCATTGTCAATAATTCCTATTACGTCTCTTCCGTTAAAAGTTGAGGGATCTTGAATGGTTTCAGTATTAGGTATACCAATGCCATCTATATATGTATAGATCGAGTTAGGTATCAATGGGAACAAACTTTTTGAAGTTGAAGAAATTGGAGTTACTGTGGATTTTGAACGAAATGTGTAACCAGTAATAGTGACTGAGCTAGTGACAGCTCCAGCTGGGCCTGTAGCCACACCAATATTTATATTATTTAGATCTGTGTCTAAAGAAATTGAACCTTCTTGAAGTGAAAGTGTGTATATCCCGCTCGCAGCATTATCAATTAACTGATCAAACTCAAATATCGAAGGTGCGGGAATACCGCCAACACCTGTGTAGAGACTCGTAGGTGAGGCCCAAGTGAAAGACAGACTTTGTCCCATAAATGTAATGAAAGGGGTATTGTTCGGTGGCTTAGTACTTCCATTTATGGAAAGAGCTGTAGTGAGGTTTGGGGGAAGGGGTGATAAAGAAAAAGTAGTCCGAGGCAATGATAAACGTAAGTAGTCATATGTTGTAAAAGATCCAGATGGGGGCTCCGTTTGAAACTCAATATCTAAATATTGATTACTATTAAGCACAATTATTTCAGATCTGGAATCAGACGAATATAAAATGGCTGGAATTATAAT
>JBCDBX010000092.1:0-6720 GCA_039182865.1 Pseudomonadota bacterium | reverse complement strand
GCAAGTTTCATTTCACTTGCGAGGGCAGTGATATGGTTGGCTGCGATATGACCAAACTTGTCTTGAATCAAATGCAAATGCTCGATGAGAAGATCTCGTCTTCTTGGTTTATCGCCTAGGAGTTCTAATACTTGTTCTCGAGCAACGGGATCGACACGTCTGCCACGTTTTTCACCCTGAAACTTTTTACGTTTGCGTGCCACTGGTTTATCCATAATCTGGCTATATCCTGATAATTATTTTATGTAAGTTACTAGATAACTATTTTACGTGATTTCGCTTAGAATGCGATATCAACAAGATTTAAAAAGGAAAGAATCCTATGTCTAAGTGGCGCGACATTCAACCAGAACAAACATACAGCGAAGAGGACATCCAAGAGCGCTTAAATGAAGAGCTACCCCATTGGTATTATGAAAATGGCTGGATTCGTCGAAAATATAAAACGAATAGCTGGAAAGGCACATTAATGGTGGTAAATACTGTTGGGCATTTGGCGGAGGCTGCTTGGCATCACCCAGATTTAACCGTTTCTTATGCCTTTGTGATTGTAAAGTTGATGAATCATGCGGCAAAAGGTATCACCAACAAGGATTTTGCTTTGGCAAAGAAGATTGAGGACGTAATTCAATGGAATCCCGAAAAAGACGAACCAGATCTGGACGGTGTCCCTCATGATCAGAGATTTGCTTATATAAAGTATGACAAGTAATTAAAGCCGCTTATTGATCTATTAATTTACGGACTTGTTGTTCTAGGACGAAAGGAGGTGTCCTAGGCAGAATAATGCTGCCGACATCACCTTGTTTGTCGATAAGAAAGATATTCGAGTTATGTTCGACGTTGTAGTGATTGCTTGAGGTGTCTCCCGAAAATGAAACAGTGCCGCGATATTGTTCTAATACCTTGGCAATTTCTTCAGTGCTGCCTGTTAAACCAATGATACTTTCGTTGAAGTATTTTACATAAACCTCTAATTTATCTGGAGTATCTCTTTTTGGATCAACACTAATAAAAAGCACCTGGACCTTTTCTGCTTGATCATCAAGTGCTAATAAAAGTCGTTGAATATCAAGTAATGTCGTGGGGCAGACATCAGGACAATGAGTAAATCCAAAAAAGATTAAGCCAACTTTGCCATGTATATCAGACAGTTCAAAACGCTCTCCCGAGTGTGTGGTAAGTTCAAAGTTACCTCCTAACTCGGATTTAGACGCGAAAGTCTTTGTACTATACACGCCTAAGACAAACATCATCAAAATTGTGACGAAAAGAGAATTCAGCAATACTTTTTTTGGGTAATCGGTTGTCATAGATCAATAAAGTTAAGATGAAAGATTGTAAAAATAGTTCTCTCAAGATGTGGATTGCTAACCTATATATAATAGGTGTCAAAGATTGGTCTTATTTTGCTCTAATCCCTTGTAGGTTAAGGTATTTTCATAAATTTGTAACCTACTCATTATAGTAATTTAAGACTTGAACCTAGGTCTAGATGCGGCATAATGTCGCACACTGAATTAAATTTTGGTTTACCCTTGTATGGGTGCGTCTTTAAATTTAAAACGAGTCTAAACTTTATTCATAACCACAGCTTGGACTCAAATAAAAGTTCTACTTTCAAAGAAACAATATGGAGTTTTTAAAATGAAAGAAATGAAATGGGCTAGAGGAGTAGTAGCTTCAGCGCTAGTAGGCCTTCTGACTTTAATGGGTGTAGCGCAAGCAGATGAAACCTGTATGTCTCCCTACATGGCTAAAATTGTTGGTCAGGAAGACTATGTTTATATTTGGACACTCGGTGTCGAGGGTATGGGAGATGAGCAAGATAAGCTTGTCACGGTTGACGTAAACCCTGATTCAGACAGCTTCGGCGAAGTTGTGCACATTCTCTCTGTTGGTGGTCGTAATGAAGCACACCATTCAGGTCTAAGTGATGACCGCCGCTTCTTATGGGCAGGTGGCTTAGACAGCAATAAGATTTTTATCTTTGATGTTTCTAGTAATCCACGCGAGCCTAAACTACACAAAGTAATTACAGACTTTGTAGAAAAGACTGGTGGCATGGTTGGCCCTCACACATTCTACGCATTACCAGGCCGTATCATGGTGACCGCATTATCAAACAATGTTGATCACGGTGGTCGCACAGGTATGGCTGAGTACACAGGTGAAGGTGAATTCGTTGCATCGCATTGGTTCCCAACTGATGATGATCTTCGCGGTGCTGAGAAGTCAGGAAATATTGCAGATGGATACGGCTACGACATTCGCGCACTTCCAAGACTAAACATGATGTTGACTTCATCTTTCACAGGTTGGTCAAACTACATGATGGACTTTGGACAAATGTTGCAAGATGCAGAAGCGATGAAGCGTTTTGGAAACACTATGATTCTTTGGGATCTTCATACTCGTAAGCCTAAGAAGGTTTTTGACGTACCAGGTGCACCTCTCGAAATTCGTTGTGCATGGGGCGGAACAAACAACTACTGTTTCACAACTACTGCATTAACTTCAAAAATCTGGTTAGTATATGAAGATGTTGAAACAGGTGAGTGGCATGCTAAAGATGTAGCTGAGATTGGCGATCCTTCCAAAGTGCCACTTCCAGTTGATATTTCTATCACAGCTGACGACTCTGGTCTTTGGGTTCAGACATTCATGGACGGAAAGACTCGTTACTTCGATATCACTGATCCATTCAATCCAGTTCAAAAGTATGAGCACCAAATTGGCTCACAAGTTAACATGATTTCTCAAAGTTGGGACGGTAAGCGTGCTTACTTCACAACTTCACTACTAGGTAACTGGGATAAGACAGGTAAAGATGATGAGCAATGGTTCAAACTATTCCATTGGGATGGTAAGAAGCTAGATCATCAGTTCACTGTTGACTTCTATAAGCTTAAGTTGGGACGTGCACACCAAATGCGTTTCGGTGCATATTCTTTATACTCTCAAAAGCCGAACTCTTCTGACACAATGTTGTCTCAAATAGAGAAGTAATTAGTACGAGAGTAAGCTTAGCGTTTATTACTTTTTAAACGTTTAAAGTTCCTGTAAGGGCTGTCCTCGTGACAGCCCTTCTTGTGTACGACATATAAAAATGGAGATTGAGTAAAATTATTCTAATGAAGAAACTATTTATATTTTTATTGATTTTGATTTTTTTGTGCGCATGCAACGCAGATGATCAGCTGAATGGAGAAGAAACTTCTACTTTAGTGGATGAAAACATAACTCAAGAAGCAGAAGTTGATCTTGGTGTTGCCAGTTTTGAAAATGCAGTTCTAACACCTGCAGCAGGTTGGGGGTCTTTAAATTATGATCCTCCGGTCCCTGGCACATACAATCTACCACCTTTTGGTAAGGCAGCAGATGGAAATGTTCTCACCGAAGATGGCATAGCCAAGAGACTCGCTGATTTTTATGGCGATAAATTTGTTATTCTTAGTTTTATTTACACACAATGTTCAGATTTGAATGGCTGTCCGTTAGTGACAGCGGTTTTCTATAAAATTAAACAAAGATTAATGGATGAGAATCCAGAATTGGCTGATCAATTAAGACTAGTGAGTTTAAGCTTCGACCCAAACTACGATACACCTGAAGTGATGAAGTTTTATGGGATGGGAGCCAAAGATATGGGAGGGCCTGAGTGGAACTTTTTAACTACAGAATCTGTTGAGGAGTTGACACCGATCACTGAAGATTTTGGTCAGTATGTTAATAAAGAATACGATGAAGATGGAAACCCAACTTATGCGTATGCACATATACTTAGAGTTTTTTTGATCGATAAAGAAGGTAACAAGCGTGCCCAGTACAGCGCTGGTTTTTTACATGCAGATTCTTTAATTAGTGACGTGAAAACATTGCAAATGGAAGAGGTAGCTGAACAAAATAGTGGGTCTAGTGAATCTTCGTAATTAAAAATATGCACATCCTTTACAAGAGATTGTTTCTTTCTATATTGTTTGTAGGCTTAGCTTGCACGCCGCTATTATTGCTTTCAGAAAGTGAAATTAATAAAGAGGCAATCTTTGGTTCTGGTGATCGTAAGCATGGGTATGAGTCAGAGGATTACGTCACAGATTCATTAAGCATTACAGCTCGAACAGGCAGAGAGGCAGATCTAATGCCTTTTGTCACTGAGCCTATTTTGGGTTTACCGCAGGTTGTTATTCCTGAAGATAATCCTATAACCCAAGAAAAAATAGAGTTAGGTCGATTATTATTTTTCGATCGCAGATTATCGCTAAACGACACCTTCTCGTGTGCCATGTGCCATATTCCGGAACAAGGATTTACGAGTAATGAAATATCGACAGCCGTTGGGTTTGAAGGGCGTAGCGTTAAGCGTAATAGTCCTACTATTTATAATATCGCTTTCCACACAAAGCTATTTCATGATGGGCGTGAGGATAGTTTAGAGCAGCAAGTATGGCAGCCATTATTAGCTGCAAACGAAATGGCAAATCCTTCAATAGGTAATGTGATCAATAAAATCAAAGGCATCAAAGAATATGATGGTCTATTTGAAAATGCTTTTGATGGAAGAGGACCCACAATGGAAACTGTGGGGATGGCGTTAGCCAGTTACCAGCGGACCCTAAACTCAGGTAATTCACGATTCGATCGTTGGTATTATGGTGGTGAAAAAGATGCCCTAACTGAAGATGAAATCGCTGGGTTTGAATTATTTACAGGCAAGGCCAACTGTTCGGCCTGCCACTTAGTGCATGATGAATATGCTAAATTTACAGATGATCTAATGCACAACACAGGCCACGGTTACGCAGTGTCTATGGGTATTAAGTCAGAAACGACTAGGGTGCAATTAGCACCAGGTGTATTTGTGGATGTTGATAATGAGATCATTGAATCAGTGCGCCAGACACCTAAAAAAAATGATGTGGGTTTATATGAAGTCACGCAAAATCCATTTGACCGTTGGAAATTCCGCACCCCAGGTTTGCGAAATATAGCGCTCACAGCGCCTTACATGCATGATGGTGATTTTGGAACTTTGATCGAAGTGGTTGAATTTTACAACAAGGGAGGAGTGCCAAATGAATTACTTAGCCCTTTAATTCGCCCTTTAGACTTGACTGATGAGGAAATGAATCAAATAGTCGTTTTCATGGAAGCCTTAACTGGCGATAATGTTAAAACACTTGTGGCTGATGCATTCGCTGCACCAATAGGAGACATAAGAAAAGAAGATCCAAACTGGGCACATGAAACAACACTGGAATGATTATGAATAAAAATTTGTTTGTGGGTTTGATGGTATCTATTTTTTGTCTGTCGTTCTCACCGGTTAATGCCGAGAGATTGTTGGACCCTATGCCTAGAACTATGAAGGCACAAAACTTCACCCTGCCTAGTATCAATAATGAAGATGTCAGCTTGAGTGATTTTAAGGGCAAATTTTTGTTAGTTAATTTTTGGTCAACTAAATGTACTATTTGTCGTGCAGAATTAACGACTATGCAAGACTTATATAATCAAATGGAAAAAGATGGTCGTCTGGAAATAATTGCGATTCATGCGGGTGATGATGCCCAAGGTGTTGTGGAGCAAGTCGAAATTAATCCAGTTACTTTTCCGATGTTAGTTGATGCAGATCTAGAAATGGGGCATTGGGGTGTGCCAACATTACCGACAACTTATTTAGTAACACCAGATGGAAGTTTTGCTTATCGTGCCTTAGGTATTAAAGTTTGGAATTCGCCCAACATGGTGGATTTTTTAAATCAAGTATTTGACGAATATGATCAGTCTCAACAAGCTGCATCAAATTAAAAGAACTTTATTAATTTATTCAAGAATAAGAACTTATTCAGAAATCTTCACTCCTATCAACAAGATTTTTATAATTCAAAGACGATGAAAGCCCACAAATTATTAAACAATATAAAGAGAATCATGCTGCCAATATTGGTAGTCTTTTTAATTCCATTTAGTCTGTTAGTGCACTCAAGTGGTTTAATGAGTGCTATCCCGGGAGAGCCTGAGGCAGAAAATTTTACACTTATGGGGGCTAATGGGGATGAAATTAGCTTAGACGATTATCGAGGCAAATTCGTTTTAGTCAATTTTTGGGCAACTTGGTGTCCACCTTGCATAAAAGAGATGCCGGCCTTGAATACACTGCATAATGAATTGAAGAACAAAGGCTTTAATGTAGTTGGAATTCATGTTGGGCCTGCACTCGCAACTGTTAAACAGTTTCTTAGAGACAGACCAGTGGATTTTGATATTGTGATTGATAAAAATATGTCATTAACTACCTGGGATGTTAAAGGATTACCCACTACCTTTTTAGTTGATCCAGATGGTAAAGTCTTATACCGAGCTGCAGGTGAGCGTGCTTGGGATTCAGCAGAGATGATTGATTTTATTCAGGGTGTTATGGGCGAACATGAACATCTTGCTGCAGCAGATTTAAACATATTAAATCGATAGTCCATAAGTGCAATTCATGCACGAATACAATACCCAAACTCGTGATGCGATTCTTGACTATCTTAATCAAGAGTTCCCAGAATACAAGATTACAGAAGAAAAAAATAAGGACAGTTATTGCTTTAGATTAAAAGCTGAAGCGGAAGCTTATTTCTTGCGTGTCATGTTTACAGCGATTTCAGACGCTGGATCTCTGACAATTAAAGAGCTACTTGAGCAGTATGCCGCTGCAAACACAATGCGTGG
>JBCDBX010000091.1:0-6975 GCA_039182865.1 Pseudomonadota bacterium | reverse complement strand
CTGCAACTAAGCGACTTAGTAATTTAGGAGCAAAAATTTATCAGCAGCATCAAGCAGAACATATTTTAGATATGGATGTCGTCGTTGTTTCATCTGCGATTAGTGATTCCAATCCTGAGTTTGTAGCGGCACAGGAAAAACGTATTCCTATCGTACAACGAGCAGAAATGCTGGCTGAACTTATGCGCTTCAGACAAGGCATTGCAGTCGCCGGTACGCATGGAAAAACAACCACTACTAGTCTTATTGCAAGTGTGATGGGTAAAGGCGGGCTGGATCCAACTTTTATCGTGGGCGGAAGACTTAATAGCGTCGGTACAAATTCTCAATTAGGTAAAAGTGAATATTTGGTTGCGGAAGCAGATGAGAGCGATGCATCGTTTCTTCATTTGCAACCTATTGTGTCTGTAGTCACGAATATAGATGCGGATCATTTATCAACATATGAAAATGATTTTGAAAAGCTTCGCAGCGCTTTCGTTGAGTTTCTACACAATATTCCATTTTATGGGTTAGCCGTTCTATGTATTGATAATGAAGTTGTGCGAGGTTTGATTCCTGAGGTTGCGCGACCTTATGTGACCTATGGATTTTCTGAAGATGCCGATTTGTATGCAAAAAATATTCGACATGAGAAAGGTAAAACCACATTTGATGTCATTATAAGTTTGACCGGAGAAAAGATTAGTTACTCTTTGAATTTGCCGGGTAAGCATAATGTATTAAACGCTTTGGCAAGTATTGCTGTGGGTCTGGAGTTTGATATACCGCATGAGAAAATCACAATAGCACTAAATAAGTTTGCTGGAATTAGTCGAAGAATGCAGCCTATGGGTTTAGTCGATATTCATAATAGCCAAGTCGAATTCATTGATGATTATGCTCATCATCCACAAGAAATTGCTGCGACTCTGGATGCAGTTCGTAAGGGTTGGCCGGGTAGACGACTTGTCGTGGTATTTCAACCACATCGTTATACGCGTACGCGTGATTTATTTGATGAATTTATCAATTCATTGAGTGAAATAGATGTGCTGGTACTACTCAACGTTTATCCCGCAGGTGAAGCGCCGATTAATAATGCAGATAGCCGTGCGCTGGCGAGTGGACTGCGTTTGCGGGGCAAACTAGATACTGTTGTACTCGAAAATGATGAAAAGCTTCCTAATACACTTTTAAATATGATTCTGCCTGACGACATAGTGCTGACATTAGGTGCGGGGAGTATAGGCAAGTATGCGATTAATTTACCTGAGCTTATACAAGCAGAGGTTAAGCAATCGTGATGACTAATTTCGATAGTTCAAACGTGCGTGGAGAAGTATCAATCAATACATCTTTGTCACGTTTTAACACATGGAGCGTTGGTGGTAAGGCAGAATGTTTATTCCAACCTGCAGATTTAGAAGATCTAAGTGAGTTTCTTGCAAACACAGACCCAGAGTTATCTATCACATGGCTGGGTTTGGGATCAAATGTATTAATTCGTGATGGGGGAATAGCAGGCATTGTCATCATTACGCAAGGTTGTTTGAAAGAGTTTGCATTTGAGGATAACAATATCGTTTATGCGCAAGCAGGCATGGCATGCGCAAAGTTGGCGCGCACTAGCGTAAGTCATGGTTTAAGTGGGCTTGAATTTATGGCAGGTATTCCTGGAACAGTAGGTGGCGCATTGGCAATGAATGCAGGTGCATTCGGTGGACAGACATGGGGAAGAGTAGCCTCTGTCGATGTCATAAGTCGCAATGGAATTATTCAAACCCGTGCAGTCAGCGAATATGAAGTGGACTATCGATCGGTTAAGCAGGAAGAGAATGAATGGTTCGTTGCAGGGCGATTTGCATTAAATAAAAAATCTGACGATGACAAAGTAATTCCAATCAAAGAATTATTGGAGAAAAGATCAGCGACTCAACCTATTGGTAAGAAAAACTGTGGTTCCGTCTTTAAAAATCCATCACAAGCTTATGCCGCGCAACTGATTGAAAAATGTGGTTTGAAAGGATTTTCAATTGGGGGCGCCTGTGTCTCGGAAAAACATGCAAATTTTATCATTAATGAGCAAGACGCAAGTGCTTCGGATATTGAAGATCTGATTGAACATATTCAGCAGACAGTATTAACGCAATGTGGAATAGACTTAGAGCTAGAAGTCAAAATTATTGGGGAAAAGATCAATGAGTGATACTGACACGACTAAATATGGAAAAGTTGCCGTGTTAATGGGAGGGAGCTCTGGTGAACGCTCAATTTCTTTAAAGAGTGGTTCAGCTGTGCTCAAAGCATTATTGGAAAATAAAGTCGATGCACATGGCATTGACGTCGATAAAGACATTTTTGATGTTCTGAATAAAGGTAGTTATGACCGAGCGTTTATTGCATTGCATGGTTGCGGTGGTGAGGATGGGACAATGCAGGGAGGCTTAGAAACCATAGCTATGCCATATACGGGTAGTGGTGTAATGGCTTCAAGCATTTGTATGGATAAACTTATGACCAAGAAAATTTGGCAGGCAGTCGGTATCAGCTCACCTAATTTCATGACGATACAGTCTGAAACTTCCTTTGAATATATACGAACTAAATTAGGCGCGCCATTTGTGATTAAACCTTCTTTAGAAGGTTCTAGTTTGGGTGTGCATAAAGTAGATGATGAAGCGCAGTATAAAACATCAGTTGAAGAAGCCAGCCATCACAAAGGCCATTTAATGGCAGAGCAATGGATTGAAGGCAAAGAGTATACCGTCAGCATTTTGGATGATGATGCTTTACCGGTAATTCGTTTAGAAACTCCTCATACGTTTTACGATTTTGAAGCTAAATATGAAGCAAATGATACGCAGTATCTCTTACCTTGTGGTTTAACTTATAAACATGAATTGAATTTGCAGCAACAGGCTTTAGATGCGTTTAAAGCGACAGGCGCAAGTGGATGGGGGCGTGTCGATGTCATGCTTGATAAACAGGGACAAAGCTGGTTTCTGGAAGTGAATACGGTGCCAGGCATGACAGATCATAGTCTTGTGCCTATGGCAGCAGCGAGTGTTGGAATTGATTTTAAGCAATTAGTCATAAGCATTCTCGATACATCATTTTCAGGAGACTCTAAGAATGGGTAAGCGTAAAAAGAATAGTGTGAGACGATCAAGTCGCCAGTCAGAAAGGCCAATGATTAACTGGCGAGAAGTGCTTAAATTAATGGTATTTTCGGTTGTTGTCGTTACTTTGGTATGGGTCGCTAGAGGGATAGAAGACATACCAATAAAAACTATTGAAGTGGCTTCAACATTGAATAAAGTCAACAAAGATGAGATTAGAAGCATCGCAGCTAATTACTACTCGCAGGGATTTTTCACAGCACAATTAGCCGATTTTGAAAAACAGTTAAACAGTCTACCATGGGTGTATAAAGCCAATATAAAAAGGAAATGGCCATACAAGCTAGTTATCAAAATAGAGGAGCAGCAACCTGTATTTCGATGGGGTGATGAGCAATTATTAAATCGTTATGCCAATACTTTCGATGAAAAAAATTTAGAACAATATAAAAATCTACCAAAACTATATGGGATAAGAGGACGCGAAGAATATCTGGCGAGATTACATCTTAAATATAACAAGCTTTTTAATAAAATTGGTATGCGCATTGTTTCTCTAGAAGAAGATGCGCGTTATGACAAAGTAATGATCTTAGATAATGGAATCAAGATTAACATTGGTAAAGAGAATATCGATCAGCAACTAGAACGTTGTTTGCTGACATTTCCTAAATTAAAAACAAGAGATGGTGCAGAAATTGTCACTATAGATTTGCGCCATAGTAATGGTTTTGCAGTCCGTTGGAATGGCTAATTCGTAATAAGTGAATGAAATTAAATTATGAGTAAAAGAACAGATCCAGGAATGATTGTTGGGTTAGATATTGGGACATCTAAGATCGTAGCGATTGTTGCGGAGGTTAATGATGAGAATGAGTTGGAGATCATCGGTATCGGTACGCATCCTTCGCGTGGATTAAAAAAAGGGGTGGTTGTAAATATTGAATCTACGGTGCAATCTATTCAGCGTGCTGTTGAAGAAGCAGAATTAATGGCGGGTTGTCAAATTCATTCTGTTTACGCAGGGATTGCTGGAAGTCATATCAAAAGTATGAATTCACATGGCATTGTTGCAATTAAAGAACGTGAAGTTTTAGAAGGTGATGTTGATCGTGTTATTGATGCAGCACGCGCAATGGCAATACCTGCTGACCAAAAAGTCTTACATGTGCTACCACAAGAATTCATTATCGATAATCAGGAAGGAATTCGTGAGCCTATCGGAATGTCTGGTGTCCGTATGGAGGCTAAGGTTCATTTGGTAACAGGTGCCGTATCAGCAGCACAAAATATTGTGAAATGTATTGAGCGTTGTGGCTTGCAGGCTGACGACATCATTCTTGAACAGCTTGCATCTAGTTATGCAGTATTGACAGAGGATGAAAAAGAATTAGGTATCTGTTTAATTGATATTGGTGGCGGTACGACTGATATAGCAGTTTTTACTGAAGGCGCGATTAAACATACAGCTGTCATACCAATCGCTGGAGACCAAGTAACCAACGATATTGCAATCGCTATGCGTACACCTACGCAATACGCAGAAGAAATTAAAATTAAGTATGCATGCGCACTGCGTCAGTTAACTAATCCAGATGAAGTTATAGAGGTACCTAGCGTGGGTGAGCGAGCGCCACGTCGTTTAGCTAGGCAAACATTAGCAGAAGTCGTTGAACCACGTTATGAAGAGTTAATGTCATTGGTGCAAGCTGAATTACGTCGCAGTGGATATGAAAATTTAATCGCAGCCGGAATAGTGTTGACGGGGGGCAGTTCGAAAATGGAAGGCGTCATTGAATTAGCAGAAGAGGTATTTCATATGCCGGTTCGTTTAGGTGTCCCACAGTATGTCACTGGGTTAATTGATGTCGTGCGTAACCCCATACATGCGACAGGCGTTGGGTTGCTTTTATTCGGTCACTTAAGTGAGCAATCATCAGAACATAAAAAATCTTCTAAAAGTGGAATGACATCTGCTTTTGGGCGTGTGAAAAATTGGATACAAGGGAATTTGTAAATGTCTTTGATGGATTCGAAGACTGTTAGCTACTTTAGAGGGTTTATACAAGGATGCATAAATCAAAGATTTTAAATAATGTCAGGATATTCCTGAGGACTAGAGGAGAACTAAAATGTTTGAATTAGTAGATGCATATGGTCAAAGCGCAGTTATAAAAGTCATTGGTGTCGGCGGTGGAGGTGGTAATGCAGTACAGCATATGGTGAATGCTAATATTGAAGGTGTTGATTTTATTTGTGCAAACACTGACTCACAAGCACTTCAACGTACGAATGCAAAAAGTACTTTGCAATTGGGAACGGAAATCACTAAAGGTTTAGGCGCAGGCGCAAACCCGGAAATAGGTCGTCAATCAGCATTGGAAGACCGAGATCGAATACATGATGTGATTGCAGGTGCCGATATGCTATTTATCACGGCAGGTATGGGAGGTGGCACTGGAACAGGTGCGGCACCTATTGTGGCAGAAGTTGCAAAAGAGCTTGGCATACTTACAGTTGCAGTTGTGACTAAGCCATTTCCTTTTGAGGGCACCAAACGAACACAAATTGCTAATCGTGGTATTGAAGAGTTATCAAATCAAGTTGATTCATTAATCACTATTCCTAACGAAAAATTAATTACTGTGCTTGGGAAGGACACAAGTTTACTCGAAGCATTCCGTGCTGCGAATGATGTATTACTGGGTGCGGTTCAAGGCATTGCTGAATTAATTACTTGCCCAGGTTTAATCAATGTAGATTTTGCAGATGTGCGTACAGTAATGTCTGAAATGGGTATGGCGATGATGGGTTCTGGAACGGGGCTTGGATCAGAGCGTGCACGTGAAGCTGCCGAAGCGGCGATTTCCAGTCCGTTATTAGAAGACGTCAATATAACGGGGGCACGTGGAATATTGGTGAACGTAACAGCAGGACCTAATCTGGGTATGAATGAGATTGCCGAGGTGGGTTCTCATATTGAAGATCTTGCATCTGATGATGCAACAGTTGTTGTCGGTACAGTTATAGATGAATCAATGGAAGATAAATTACGTGTCACTTTAGTTGCGACGGGACTGGGAGTCCAGAGTACAGTGTCTGCACCAGCGAAAGTCGCTTTGGTAGAGCCGGTGACAGAGGTAGCTAAAATTGACATTGAAACACCGAAAAAAGCTGCAGAAGCACGCGTCACTGCTCCCGAAGCGGAAGAAGCGACTAGTATGGATGGCGGGTCTTACAATGAAGATTTGCTTGATATACCAGCATTTTTGCGTCGTCAGGCAGATTAGTAATAAATTTGACTCTCAATAGTGGAATTTTAACCTTTGATATTGGTCTGAATTGGAAGTAAAAATCTTTAAAAGAAGACCACTATGTTCGTATGTATTACGGGGTAGTGCAACTTCTATAGACCTAATTGATAATCATTATCGGCAAAATAGAGAGATTATATGCTGATCATGTTCACATGGAATTTCTTATGATAAGACAGAGAACTTTAAAGAATATCATTCGTGCAAGTGGCGTTGGTTTGCATTCTGGAGAGAAAATTCAGCTTACTTTGCGCCCCGCTGATGCTAATAGCGGGATTATCTTCAAGCGAACAGATATTCCAAATTCTCCCGAGATCAAGGCTTGCATCGAAAATGTTGGCGATACACAGCTTTCCACTACTTTGCAGAAAGGCAATGCTAAGGTATCTACTGTTGAACATTTGCTTTCAGCCATAGCCGGATTAGGGATTGATAACTTATATATTGAACTCTCAGGGCCCGAAGTACCCATCATGGATGGTAGCGCAGGTCCTTTCGTGTTCCTTCTTCAGTCTGCTGGAATAGCAGAGCAGGAGGAGGCTAAGAGGTTCATACGAATT
>JBCDBX010000090.1:0-7296 GCA_039182865.1 Pseudomonadota bacterium | reverse complement strand
CTCAAGATATCGGATGTATATGCAAGTAAACATGGGCTACTCAAACCCAGTGATTCACATCGATCATTATCATCGAAACGTGAGAACACCTGTATTGGAATCACATTAGCTTCAGGTGCAATTCCCGAAAAGCCCACCTCAGCACGATTACCATTACCAACTGCAATTCCTGCGACATGTGTCCCATGATCGCAACCTTCAATATTACAACTAACACCTGCACCTGGTCCAAACTGTTCTGGTTGTCTGTTGGGGCAAACCGACTGTGATTCAAATGTAGCAAATGTAGTAGAAAAACAAGCTTCACCTAGGATTTTTCCAGCAAAGAATGGATGCGCACTATCTATACCTGTGTCTAAAATAGCAATCGTTTGGCCAGCACCACAAGTATTAGAATCACATAAATCTGCTGATATTGCGCCTACTAAAGGCGCACTTTCGAGTAAACTCGCCACCTTAAGCGAGTCCACATGTACTGATTTTACATTAGGATCAGCACTTATTTGCTTTAAAGTTCCTTGATCAACTTGCATCGACATATATCGAGTATATTTAAGAACTTTCAAATATTTATATTTTGACGCAGTTAATTTAGCAAGAACTTGTTGTTTAGAATTCAATAATTTCTTTTTATATTCATTAGCTATTTTTTCATTTCTCCTTTCAGTTGCAGTCATTGGTATTACATTCATCTCAATGATGACACGCTGTGTTTGTATATCAGCGATAACATTAGTTACCGGTAAAAAAGAAAGTAGTAGTAGAAATAGCATTGAGACATACAAAAATTTCATATCTCTATTCCAATATTATCAGCTAGCTAGTCATCAATTTGATCGAATAAAATTCTTTAATTAAAGAATGTTCAAGTAAACAAACAGCATGATTATTCACCAAGTAATTCAAAATAACTACTTATAATCTGTACGCGTTTCGAAAGCTTGAGAAAGGGTATTTAAATCAAGAAATTCTAGCTCCCCTCCTATGGGTACACCTTGCGCTAACCTAGTAGTTCGAAGTCCATATTTAGCAACAAGTTCTGCTATCACATGAGCTGTCACTTCCCCTTCCATTGTTGAGCTTGTAGCAAGAATAACTTCTTCTATATCACCAGACTGCAATCTTTCTTCTAATTTATCTAAACCAATCTGGTCTGGGCCTATACCATCCAGTGGTGATAACTTTCCCATTAGCACAAAATATACGCCATTATAGTGAGTGCCATTTTCAATCGCCATCAAGTCCGTGGGCGTCTCTACGATACACATTTGCGAAGTCTTGCGATTTGGATCGCTACAAATTTCACAGACTTCATTTTCTGTATAGTTACGACATAAAGAACAATGTCGAATATTATCAACCGCATCACAAATAGTTTTACCAAGATGTTGTGATTTGCTGTTTTCAACTTTTAGCAAATGAAATGCCATTCGCTGTGCTGTCTTTTGTCCAACACCCGGTAATAGTTTGAGTGCATCAATAAGCTGATTTAGTAAAGGCGCATGCTGTGCCACAATTTCGCCTTTTAAAATGGAAGCTTCATACCTGGTGGTAATGGCATACCTGCAGTGAGTCCAGAATATTTGTCTTTGGTCATTTGCTCAACTTTATGAACAGCATCATTAACAGCAGCAGCGATTAAATCTTCTAACATTTCTTTGTCATCACCCACCAAGGCATCATCGACAGATATTCGTTTAACTTCATGTGTCCCTTGCATAATCACTTTCACCATTCCGCCACCTGATTGACCCTCCACTTCCATCTGCTTAATTTCTTCTTGCGCTTTTTGCATGTCTTCTTGCATTTTCTGCGCTTGCTTCATAATATTGCCTAATCCACCTTTCATGCTCTACCTCATTATTTGGGTTGTATTGAACCGGGTACAACTTCCGCTTGAAAATCTTGCTTTAACGCTTTCACGAAAGCATCTTCTTCAAGGCTAGTTTCTGCCTGATTCATTTTTTCAGTTTCTTTGTCGAGAATTTGCTGTGCAGGGCTATCAATAGACTCTTTCAAGATAGCAATAGATAACTTATTTTCATCACCAAACTTATCTTTAATACTTTGTGTAAGCTTTGCAATTGACGACTCTGATAAGAGACTTTCGTGATCACTCGCGATTACCAAATCAAATTGATTATTAAGATTAGATTTCATTTCACAATGATTCGCTAATGCTCTTGCAACACCAGATAGTTGCAGCTGATCAATGATACTTGACCATGTATTATCACTATTATCAATATCATTAATAGCTTTGACATTTTGTTTAACTGCCGGCTTAACTGTTGGAGATTTAGTTTTATGAGAAATACTTTTCTGACTAGGTGATTTACTCTCTTCACCAGGCCTGAACATAATCATACGCAATATCGCCATTTCGAAACCCGCACGAGCTGAATGTGCCAGATATAAATCTTTTCGGCTGGTCAAAGCAATCTGATAGAACAATTGAATATCTTCCGGTGCGATTTTCTCACTGACTAACTTAACTGTTTCTTCAAATAAGGCGACCTGCTCTTGATATTCAGGAACGGCTTGTGAAATAGCTGATGCATGAAATATAACAACTAGTTGATCTAACAACTTATTAAAATCGACATTCAAAGTAGTTAAATTTTGAATTAATCCCATGGCTTTAACAGTATCAAATTCACATATGGTAGTAACCAATGCATTAACCTGCTCGCTCGGTACAGTTCCTAGCATTTGATTAACTGTTTGTTCCGTCACATCTCCACCAGAATACGCTATGGCCTGATCCAATAGACTCAGCGCATCACGCATACTGCCATCCGCAGACTGAGCTAACTCTATCAATGCCGCTTTTTCAAATGCGATGCTTTCTTGTTGGAGAATTTTCTCAAGTTGCTGACAAATCTTTTCAGTCGAGATGTGACGCAATGTGAATTGTAAACAACGTGATAAAACTGTGACGGGAAGCTTTTGCGGGTCTGTGGTTGCGAGTAAAAATTTCACATGTTCGGGAGGCTCTTCTAAAGTCTTTAATAAAGCATTAAAACTATGACCTGACAACATATGAACTTCATCAATTAAATATATTTTAAAGCGACCCTTAGTCGGGGCATACTGGACGTTTTCGAGTAATTCACGCGTATCTTCAACTTTGGTTCGCGACGCAGCATCAACTTCGATTAAATCCACGAATCGGCCATCTGCAATTGCCAAACATGTATCACACTTACAACAAGGCTCAGCTGTTATGCCTGTTTCACAAGTTAAAGCTTTAGCCAGAACTCTTGCAACTGTGGTCTTGCCAACTCCTCGAGTGCCAGAAAACAAATAAGCATGATGAAGACGATTTGTTGTCAGCGCATTAACAAGAGCCGTCACTACATGCTCTTGACCGACGATATCGGCAAAAGTCTGTGGACGCCATTTTCGAGCTAAGACCTGGTGTGACATTGATGGTTAATTTATTTAATGAAAGCTTGGTTAATTTACCACGGATGGGACTATTTTAGTTTTAACTATATAGAAATTAGAAGGCGGCAACCTGTGCCAGTAAAATCTCAGCACCCGAATCAACTGTTACCGTTGCTCCCTTCCGGGCCTGGCGGGGTTCACAATCTATCGCTGCTAAGGAACCAACACAGATCACCATTACTCTTTTTTTATGACCAAATTTTGTCTTGATCACTACTTTGATAAAAACGAAGTGGTAATATGCGGCAAAGAGATGGGGAACATACTTGGATTAGCGTTGAAGTCAAGACTGATTAATTTTGTCATATTCAATTTCATATAAAACAATCACTTAATTACTTTTATTAAAAACTCTCTTGAAAGTGACAGTAAAATTAAAGTTATATGACAGCTTGATTATGGCCAAAGATTAAACATTCACATGATGAATAGACGCGAATTTATTCAGTTACTAGGATTGGCTGCAAGTTCAGCAGGCTATTCTACAAACCTACTGGCTAAACCTTCATCACTTTATGATCTGCCAAAACTAGGCAGCACACGTTTACTCCACTTCACTGACTGTCATGCTCAGTTGATGCCCATTTATTTTCGCGAACCTAATGTGAATATCGGAATTGGTGATTCATTTGCACATCCCCCCCACTTAGTTGGTGAAGCTCTGCTCAACTATTTTAATCTCTCAGGTAATTCACGCTTAAGCCATGCTTTTACTTATCTTGATTATGACAGTGCCGTCGATACCTATGGCAAGGTTGGTGGGTTTGCACACCTTGCCAGCTTAGTGAAAAAGCTGCGCGCACAAGCGGGTGATAACCAATCGCTGCTTTTAGATGGTGGTGATACATGGCAAGGCTCATGGACATCCTATAAGACTAAAGGCATGGACATGGTGAATGCATGCAACCTACTGGGCGTAGATGTGATGACCGGTCACTGGGAGTTTACTTATCAGGACACTCAAACACTTAATAATATAAAAGCATTCAACGGCGACTTTATTGCTCAAAACGTATTTGCGACTGAAGAAGCATTATTCGATGATACACCTGTCTATGACGAAGAGTCCGGTCATGTATTTCCGCCATATGTCATCAAAGAATTAGCGCATAGCCGCATTGCCATTATTGGACAAGCTTTTCCGTATACACCTGTTGCTAATCCTAAGCGCTTCATTCCGAATTGGACATTTGGAATCAATCAAGAAGAATTACAGATACTTGTTAACAATATTCGAGAAATTCATAAGCCGGATGTTGTGGTTCTGCTTTCTCATAATGGTGCTGATGTTGATATCAAAATGGCTAACATGGTGACGGGAATAGATGTCATTTTAGGTGGGCATACGCATGATGGTATTCCTCAAGCCATACCGATTAGAAACAACAACGGCGTCACTTTAGTCACCAATGCCGGCTCGAATGGAAAATTCCTAGGCGTAATGGACTTAGATATTAAAGATGGACGCATTTATGATTATCAATACAAATTGCTACCTGTTTTTTCCAATCTCATTCAAGCCGATAAAGAGATGTCTAATTTTATTAAAGAAGTACGCGCGCCTCATTTAGATTACTTGCAACAAGAACTCGGCACTGCAGAAACAACGCTATATCGGCGTGGCAATTTTAATGGGACTTTTGATCAATTAATCTGCAATGCATTAACCGAAGAAAATGATGCGCAAATTTCTTTATCTCCAGGATTTCGTTGGGGGACGACCATTCCGGTCGATAATCGTATCACCATGGAGCGTGTTCTGGATCAAACATGCATGACTTATCCAGAAACCTATCGACGCCAAATCTCTGGTAAAAATCTCAAACTAATTTTAGAGGATGTTTGCGATAACTTATTCAATCCAAACCCATATTATCAACAGGGTGGTGACATGGTCCGTGTGGGCGGAATGAATTATACATGCAACCCCAATGAAACAATTGGTCATCGTATTAGCGAAATGACTTTAGATAATGGAACAAAGATTGATGATAATAAAAATTATGTCGTTTCAGGTTGGGCAACAGTCAACGAAGTTGCGCCAGGCCCACCTGTCTGGGAACAAGTTGCCAATTACTTAAATAATCATAAAACTGTGAGAGTCGAAAAACTGAATTCACCCAAATTAGTCGGAATTGAAAATAATCCAGGATATGCAAAAGTTTAGAATTATGATGTGATCTTGAGATAGTGAAGCTATTCGGTAACCATAAATTTTTGAACTCTTACAAAACGCATTAACTCTCTAAAATTATTAACCACAGCATCGGGACGATGTGGATGCGAGACAGTGCAAGGAAAAATTTTATTAATCCATTGCTCGCTCCAATTAGCACCATTGTAGAAAATACCAGTCACACCTGCTTCTTTAGCTGCAATAATATCGGTTGTACTATCACCGATGTACCAGCAATGTAAGTCTGCTTCAACTCCAAGATCATTTAGAGACTTATATATTTGATCAGGCGCTGGCTTACGTTTTTCAACATCATCACCACAAATTATCGAGTGAAAGTAGTGCGTCCAACCTTCATCGCTGACTAAGGTAAGTTCTTTTTCCATAAACTCACGACTGCGATTTGTCAGAACACCCACTTTTAACTCAAGCTGATGTAATTCTTGCAACATCTTTTCGACGCCCTCTTCAAAAGGCCTCACCTCACCAAAATAATTTCGATAAGCTTGATCAAAGGCATGATGAGCAATTACTTTAGCTTCCTGATCTTCACCAAATAACACTTGAAATATATCCGTACGTGAAATTTTTCTAGCATTTTTTACTTTTGGATGCAGCTTGGCATTCTCACGCACATATTTGACTAATTTAGCATCCTCTAAGGATTTGCTATTTTCAGTTTTGACAAGGCGATCAATTAAATTCAGTTCACTCAACTTTGGCAGAACATCGTCTACCGCATGATACATCGCATCATGTGTATCAACTAAGGTGGCGTGCCAATCAAATAGAACAACAGATGGGCTTGCGTTAGGTATGTCCAATATACTCATAAGCCCTGCAATTCTGCCATAGAACCAATATCCATAACAGATTGTCGATTTTTTTCACAAAAACTTCCAAATATCATAAATAGTATAGTGATTTAGTAATTACACATATAGATAGATATGACTTCAGGCGTACAAAATAATAAAAAAAGTGTCATGGGGGTTCCCTGGTATACAGAAGACACTTGGAATGAAATGAGAAATATCTCTGAAGATGAGGAGAATTTCCATAGCAATTTTCAAGAGTGGTTAGCTACTGCGGATAAAAGTATTGTATTACTTACAACCCAAAATAGACCATTTTTACGATTAGACATTGATCCAATCAGTTATTCTTGGTGGTGTGATAAAAACTCACTAAAAAAAGATAGAGACTCCCGCCGCGCGTATATTCAGTACGTATTGGACAGTAAAATTAAAAGTAGAGCCTCTTAATTAATCTCTTGTAATTCGGTAATGATTTCTTCAGGTGTGGCACGATTTTTATAATCTGCATCCAAGAAAGCATACTCTATAACTCCATTGCGATTAATAACATACGTTACAGCTAGAGGTAATCTCTGGTTATCGTTTCCATTATGTTCATTTAATTTGGATGATAAATCATAATGATCGACCACATAATCCGGTACGGTGTAAGTAAGATTATAAAGATCAGCTACTTCATTATCCACATCACTTAACACATCAAATTGCAGATCATGTTTTTCTTTAGTCGTCATACTTTGATCTGGCAACTCAGGTGAAATCGCGATAACTTTTCCTCCAGCTGCCTCAATTTCTGCAAGACTTGCCTGGATTTGTTGCAACTGCAAATTACAGTATGGGCACCATCCACCT
>JBCDBX010000089.1:0-7305 GCA_039182865.1 Pseudomonadota bacterium | reverse complement strand
GACTGAATTTTCAGCATACTCATTAATTATATGGTTACCTGAAGGCTGGTCTTCTGTAAAATGCACGGCTTCTCTCAGTTTGCTGGCCAATATTTAGAAATATCTTACTTTAGTTAGACATCATCTGGAATTATACCTCTGTACTCCCATGGAAGAATTTGCTCGTATTAAGCGCTTACCGCCCTATGTCTTTAATATTGTTAACCAACGCAAGGCGGATTTTCGTGCGGCAGGTGAAGATATTATTGATTTTGGCATGGGAAATCCGGATCAAGCTGCTCCAGCGCATATTATCAACAAGCTGGTCGAAGCGGCTCAGCGCGAAGACACTCACCGTTATTCATTGTCAAAAGGAATTCCGAGGCTTAGGCGCTCAATTTGTGATTGGTATATGCGCAAATTCGAGGTGGAGCTTGATCCTGATGAAGAGGCGATTGTTACCATTGGCTCCAAAGAGGGATTGGCGCACTTAGCATTGGCAATGTTGAGTCCTGGAGATGCGGTTTTAGTGCCGAACCCGGCATACCCGATTCATCCTTATGGTTGTGTGATCGCAGGTGCAGAAGTCATCTATGTGCCCATGACAGACGACACGAATTTTTTTGAGGAACTGGAAAAATCTATTCGTGACTCTTGGCCAAAACCCAAGCTGATTATTTTAAATTTTCCTGCTAACCCAACAACGCATTGTGTGGAGCTTGAATTTTTTGAACGTGTCGTTGCGATTGCCAAGGAACATAATATTTGGGTAATTAATGATATTGCCTATGCCGAAATTACCTTTGATGGTTATGAGCCGCCCTCTATTTTGCAAGTGAAAGGCGCTAAAGATATTGCAGCAGAATTTTATTCATTATCCAAAACCTACAATATGCCGGGTTGGCGTGTCGGCTTTATGGTGGGGAATAAGACAATGGTGGGTGCATTGGCCAGATTAAAGTCTTATCTTGATTACGGAATGTTCACGCCGATACAAGTTGCCGCTATTGCAGCTTTAGATGGTCCACAAGATTGTGTTGATGATATACGACATATGTATTGTGCTAGACGTGATGTATTACTAGAAGGACTAAATAACATCGGTTGGGAAGTTACCCCTCCTAAAGCCACTATGTTTGTTTGGGCGAAAATTCCTGAACAGTTTTCGGATCAAAAGTCTTTAGATTTCTCTATGCATATGTTGGAGAAGGCCAAAGTGGCGGTTTCGCCGGGTATTGGATTCGGGCAATATGGTGATGGTCATGTGCGATTTAGTTTGATTGAAAATGAACATCGGACACGTCAAGCATTGCGCGGCATTAAAAAAATGTTTCGTGACTCGGAATAAATAAATATGAAAACAGATAATTCAATGAAACCTATTACTATTGGCATCCTGGGTCTAGGCACCGTTGGCGGTGGAACAGCTAGTGTTCTTGCACGCAATGCTGCGGAAATTAGTCGACGCGCCGGACGAGCAATCGAGTTAGTTGCTGCGAGTGTGCGCGATACTAATAAAAAACGCAGCGATGATTTAAGTCATGTGAAGTTAACACTTGATTCTAATGAAATTGTTGATAATCCAGAAATTGACATTATCTTAGAGCTAATTGGTGGCACTGTAGAAGCTAATCAATTAGTCATGCGTGCGATTGAAAATGGCAAGCATATCGTGACCGCAAACAAAGCATTAATTGCTTTGCATGGTAATGAGATATTTGCGGCTGCACAAAAGAAAGGTGTCACGGTAGCATTTGAGGCTGCGGTTGCCGGTGGTATTCCGATCATCAAAGCGATACGTGAAGGTTTAGCAGGTAATCAAATACAATGGTTGGCGGGCATCATTAATGGCACTGGTAATTATATACTGACAGAAATGCGCGACAAAGCTCGTGACTTTGCAGATGTATTACAAGAGGCGCAAGCACTTGGTTATGCGGAAGCGGATCCCACTTTTGATGTTGAGGGAATCGATGCCGCACACAAGTTAACAATTCTGGCTTCAATTGCGTTTGGTGTGCCGCTTCAGTTTGAAAAAGTTTATACCGAAGGAATTTCTGAGATTCAGCGCATGGATGTCGAGTATGCCGCTGAATTAGGTTATCGTATTAAACATCTAGGTATCGCACGGCGTGTTGAAAATGGATTAGAGATGCGTGTTCATCCAACATTAATTCCTCATAGACGTCTAATTGCGAATGTTGACGGTGTGATGAACGCTGTTCTAGTGAATGCCGATGCGGTAGGTCCTACTTTATATTATGGGCCAGGTGCAGGTTCTGAACCAACGGCTTCTGCGGTGGTTGCTGATTTAGTCGATGTGGTGCGAGCCTTAACGACAGACCCGGGTAATCGTGTTCCACACTTGGCTTTTCAACCGGATGCTATTCAGGACATTCCAGTATTAAATATGGAGCAAGTCGAAACTGCTTTTTATTTGCGTATGCAGGTGCAAGACCAGGCTGGCGTGTTAGCAGATATTACACAAATATTTGCTAAGCAAGGTATTAGTATAGAAGCTATTTTGCAAAAAGAAGATCAGGATGCGCAAGGTTGTGTGCCATTAGTCATCTTGACCCATACGGTGCTTGAATCAAATATGGTGAATGCTATTCAACAGGTGGAACAGTTAGAAACTGTCAGCGGAAGTATTACAAGAATAAGGTTAGAAACTTTAGGTTAAATGAATGAGTGATATCAGTTCCCATTACACAGGATTAATCAAAAAATATATTTCACGTTTGCCCTTAGATCCGAAGGGTAAAATAGTCAGCTTGGGTGAAGGTGAAACGCCATTAATTCGTTGTAGCAATATTAAAATAGCGAACGAAAATGATATTGATCTTTATCTAAAGTTTGAAGGCTTAAATCCAACGGGTTCTTTTAAAGATCGAGGTATGACTGTTGCGGTTACGAAGGCGGTACAAGATGGCAGTCAGGCGATTATTTGTGCTTCAACAGGAAATACCTCAGCAGCTGCTGCGGCCTACGCGTCGCGTGCAGGTATTAGTGCTTTTGTATTAATCCCGGACGGTAAAATTGCGATGGGTAAGCTTGCGCAAGCGATGATCCATGGTGCCATTGTTATCCAGATACGAGGCAATTTTGATGATGGCATGCGCTTAGTTAAGGAGGTTGCCGACCATGCGCCAGTTGATATTGTTAACAGTATTAACCCATATCGATTGCAAGGCCAGAAAACCGCATCATTTGAGATTATAGAGAACATAGGTAAAGCCCCAGACTATCATTGCCTTCCGGTTGGTAATGCCGGCAACATCACAGCACACTGGATTGGTTATTCTGAAAGTGCCGGATGTGAAACGCAGGGATGTAGTTTGTGTAAAGGATCTTGTGAGTTTAATAAAAATGTTTGTATCGAGGCGCGGCCAAAAATGGTTGGCTATCAGGCAGCGGGCAGTGCGCCATTCATACGTGGTGATATGGTTGATAAACCTGAAACAATTGCGACTGCTATACGCATAGGACACCCACAAAGCTGGGATAATGCCTGGATAGTCTCGAAAGAATCGGGTGGCTGGTTTGATGAGTGTTCTGATGATGAAATATTAGCAGCACAACGAACCTTAGCTTGTGATGAAGGTGTTTTCTGTGAGCCTGCTTCAGCGACATCAGTGGCAGGTGCTTTGCGCGATATTAAGAATGGCAAAATCGAAAAAGGAAGTAGTGTGGTATGTACCTTGACAGGGCACGGTCTAAAAGATCCGGATACTGCTATTAAGCAATGCACCAGCAAAATGATCACTATCGATGCAAACTTGGAAGATGTTAAGTCTGCTATTCTTTCTAATATGTAAGGTTTTGTAAAACGAGATTATAATTTTTTGTTATTTCGTTTGAGGTAACAATCTTTCTAGGAAAAAGTAACAATGCTTACGCCTAAGCCATTCAAAATATTGCTTGCTTCTTATATATTTTTCTTTGCTGCACAAGCTCACGCGCACCCATTCCTATATCAAGCGAGTGGTGACACCACATTTTACTTATTTGGCACAATTCATGTGCCTGATCCAAGAATTGCAACACTCCCTAATGAAGTAGTACAGGCGATGGAAGAGTCGACTGCTTTTTATGGCGAACTTGATCTAGGCGAAGATAATTTAATGCAAATTAAAGAATCTATGATGATTCCTGGTAATAAAACAATTTATGATTTAATTTCAATTGATACCCAGAACAAAGTTAACAATTATTTGGCTTCAATAAACCCAGATCTGAATCTGGATTATTTTGCTAATCGAAAAATTTGGGTGTTAGCAGTGACAATCTCGTTATTGGAACAGCAGCTACGCTATCCACAATTATCACCCATTGATGTTGCATTATTTAATAAAGCTGTTGAACTAAATAAGAAAGCGGGTGGGCTTGAAACGATAGAAGAACAGGCCGGTCCGTTTGATGCCTTGTCTAATGATGAGCAGATTCAATTGTTAGAAGATACAATTGATTACTTAACTGAGCAAGACGATGATTTTATCGGATCTTCAGTCCAGGATTATATAGATGGAGATTTGGACGGATTGGTTGATGAATTAACTTCTTATATGCAAGGTGAAGTATTTTATGATGACTTACTATTTCAAATAGTCGACCAACGCAATGTGCATATGGCAGATAGAATAGCAAATATGGTCAGCCAGAATCCAGATGATAAATATTTCTTCGCAGTAGGTGTTGGGCATTTATGGGGAGATGCATCTATTATTAGTCTCTTGGAGGAGCGTGGCTACTCCTTTGAGTTAGTCGAATGAATTGAGGATATCTTGGTTATGAAATTGCTGGGCTCTATGATGGATCGATTCGTCAAAGTCGGTCAGCTCACAATTATTGATGTCGATGGTACTTCGCATATCTATGGTTCTGGAGGTGAGGGCACTCCTTATTCCACGATTCGTCTCACTAACGAAAAACTTTATCGTGAATTATTTCTAAACCCTGAGTTAAAAGCCGGCGAAGCTTATATGCAAGGAACACTTGTCTGTGAGCGAGGTTCTATTCGCGATCTATTAATGATATTTGCACATAATCGAGGAGGTTTGCGCAAGCACCCTACACAAAAGTTGTTGCGTAAATGGCTGAAGAAATTACGCAAACGTCATCAACGAAATAAACAATCTGCTTCTCGTAAAAATGTTGAACACCATTATGATCTTTCTAACGACTTTTATCGCTTATTTTTAGACCAGGATATGAATTACTCCTGTGCTTATTTTGCAGATCCAAGTCTCAGTCTAGAGCAAGCACAATTAGCCAAACAAAAACATATCGCCAGTAAACTTAATTTAAAGCCGGGTTGTAAAGTATTAGATATTGGCTGTGGGTGGGGTGGTATGTCGATGTATCTAGCAGAAAAGCATCAATGCGAGGTAATTGGCGTAACCTTATCCAGGCAGCAACAAGCGCTTGCTCAAGAGCGCATTGCAAAAAAAGGCCTAACAGATAAAGTTGAAATTCGCTTAATCGATTATCGTGATATAGATGAATCTTTTGATCGAATAGTCTCCATCGGTATGTTTGAACATGTAGGTATCGATCATTATTTAGAATATTTTAGAAAAATTCGCTCTTTGCTCAAAAATGATGGTTGCGCACTTGTGCATTCTATTGGTCGAAAAGGTGGGCCTGGCATTACAGGCGCTTGGATTCGAAAATATATTTTTCCAGGAGGCTATTCGCCTGCTTTATCTGAAACATTCTCTGAAATTGAAAAATCAGGATTATGGGTGACAGATTGCGAGATCTTAAGATTACATTATGCTGAAACTTTATTGCACTGGAATCAAAGATTTCAACAGAATAGAGCTACCGTTGCTAGTATGTTTGATGAGAAATTTTGTCGCATGTGGGAATTCTATTTAATTTTATCTGAATTTAGTTTCCGTTATGGAAAACATATGAATTTTCAGATTCAACTCACAAAGAGTGTCGATAGTTTACCGATTACTCGGGATTATATTTTTGAAGCTGAACAAAATAATTAAATGAAATCACTATCAGTATTGGCAGGCATTGTTCTAATAGCTTATGTGCTTATTGGATTGTACCTTTACGTTTTTCAACGTGACTTTATTTATTTTCCCACTGTTGAAATAGAGCATGATTTTAAAACCGAAGAATTTTTAGTCAACGATGAGGTGATTAAGGCTGTAGTTGTTAATGAAGGCAACAAAGAAGCAATTTTATATTTTGGTGGTAATGCAGAATCTGTTGCCTATCAGGCAAATACTTTTGCTGAGATCTTTCCTAATCACACGATCTATTTAATTAGCTATAGGGGTTATGGCGGTAGTACGGGCAAACCTACTGAGAAGGGCATATATGCAGATGCACTCAGCATTTACGATATTTTATCAGAGAAATATCAGAGCGTTTCTGCTATTGGCCGCAGTTTAGGTACAGGTGTGGTGACTTATCTTGGGTCCAAGCGAGATCCTGAAAAAATAGTCTTGGTGACACCTTACGATAGTATTCAACGAATTGCTCAAAACAAGTATCCAATTTATCCATTATCGATATTGTTGAAAGATAAGCATAATTCAATTGAAAGAGTAGACGATATTAGTGCCCCTGCTTTAATTATAATCGCGAACAAAGACTCAGTTGTTCCACGCGAACACTCTCAAAAATTGGCAGATGCATTCCCTTCATCGCAAGCCACTATCGTGGTATTTGAGAATGAAGGGCATAACAGTTTTTCTCAATCAGAGAAATACCATCAAGCTTTGAGCGAGTTTATTAACTAAGGAATTTGGTTAAGTAAATCTCTAAGAATATAGGCTAATTCTGGATTGAGTAAGATGCGTCGTCTTTCTTGCATCACTTGCGTGACACCGCCGCAATGATAACGATTATGTTGAAAGCGTTTGACAAATATCGCTTGATCTTCTTTGGATAATGCATTGAAGGCCTCTCCACCCGAGCGTTGATTCATTTGTAAGAATACTATTTGCTCCTGAATGTCGGCTTTTAATAGTAAAGCTGTTTCTTTATTTTTAACCTCTGTTAATAAAGCTGCTAGTTCTTCATACTGTTCCGCAAAACTTTGATCTTGTTCGGGGATTAATACGGCTAGCGCATAACTAGATAATCCCGATAGGCAAAGGTAAAAAGTTACCAATAATATATATTTTGTAATTTTTGTCTGCATGGGTTTTTAGATTGGTTACTGTCTAATATGCTTACATGGATATCTTCAGCCACTTCCTGATGTCCAATTTTAACCCTTTCTGCCAAGCAGTATTAGATGCAGCTTGCTGCGTGTGCAGTGCAAGCTGATTTAAGTACTCATTTCTGGCTAATTGCTCT